>JAODAY010000329.1 GCA_025463665.1 Microbacteriaceae bacterium | reverse complement strand
TCGGCCTTCGCCTCCTCCGTCGCGGTGACGGTGACGTCGCGGTACTTCGCGAGACCCGTTCCGGCCGGGATGAGCTTTCCGATGATGACGTTCTCCTTGAGGCCCATGAGCGGGTCTGAGCGACCCTCCATGGCCGCCTGGGTCAGAACCCGGGTGGTCTCCTGGAACGACGCGGCCGACAGCCACGACTCGGTCGCAAGCGACGCCTTGGTGATACCCATGACCTCCTGGCGAGCCGAAGCCGTCTTCTTGCCCTCGGTGAGCGCCGCGCGGTTGATCTCGTTGTACCGCAGGCGGTCGACGAGCTCCCCCGGCAGCAGGTCGGTGTCGGCGTGGTCGACGACGGTGACCTTGCGGAGCATCTGGCGCACGATGACCTCGATGTGCTTGTCGTGGATCGGCACCCCCTGCGAGCGGTAGACGCCCTGGACGCCACCGACGAGGTGCTCCTGCACGGCACGGACACCACGGACTCGAAGGACTTCCTTCGGGTCGATGGCACCGATGTGCAGCTGCTGTCCGAGCTCGACGTGCTGGCCGTCCTCGATGAGGAGGCTCGCGCGCTTGAGCACCGGGTAGGCGATCGGCTCGTCACCGTTGTCGGGGGTCAGGATCAGCTTGCGGCTGCGGTCCGTGTCCTCGATGGTGATGCGTCCGGCGGCCTCGGCGATCGGCGACGCACCCTTGGGGGTACGCGCCTCGAACAGCTCGGTCACGCGGGGCAGACCCTGGGTGATGTCATCCGCGGATGCGATACCACCGGTGTGGAAGGTACGCATCGTCAGCTGGGTTCCGGGCTCACCGATCGACTGGGCCGCGATGATGCCGACGGCCTCTCCGATGTCCACGAGCTTGCCGGTGGCGAGCGAGCGGCCGTAGCAGGCAGCACAGACACCGACGGCGGACTCGCAAGTCAGCACCGAACGCACGCGAGCGTGCGTGATACCGGCCGTGATGAGCTCCTCGATCAGCACGTCGCCGACATCGTCACCGGCGTGGGCGACGACGACGCCATTGGCGTCGACGGCGTCCTCGGCGAGGCTGCGTGCGTAGAGCGAGTTCTCGATGTTGACATCGGGAACCAGATCGCCATCGGCGTTGAGCGTCGCGACGACGAGGTTGAGCCCGCGGCTCGTTCCGCAGTCGTCTTCACGGATGATGACGTCCTGCGACACGTCGACCAGACGACGGGTGAGGTACCCCGAGTCGGCCGTACGGAGAGCTGTGTCGGCCAGTCCCTTGCGAGCACCGTGCGTCGCGATGAAGTACTCGGCGACCGAGAGTCCCTCGCGGTAGCTCGAGATGATCGGGCGGGGGATGATCTCACCCTTCGGGTACGACACGAGTCCACGCATACCGGCGATCTGGCGGACCTGCATCCAGTTACCGCGGGCACCGGAGGTGACCATGCGGTTGATGGTGTTGTTCGCCGGCATGTTGTCTTCCATCGCCTTGGCGACTTCGGCGGTTGCCTTGTTCCAGATCTCGATGAGCTCCTGGCGACGCTCGGCGTCGGTCGTGAGTCCCTTCTCGAACTGGCTCTGCACCGTGGCGGCCTGCTTCTCGTAGCCCATGATGATCTCGCGCTTGTTCGGCGGGGTCAGCACGTCGGAGAGAGCGACGGTCACGCCGGAACGGGTCGCCCAGTGGAAACCGGCGTCCTTGATCCGGTCGAGGGCCGCGGCCACTTCCACCTTCGGGTACCGCTCGGCGAGGTCGTTGACGATCGAGCTGAGCTCGGTCTTGTCGGCGACGGCCTCGACGTACGGGTAGTCGACGGGCAGCGCCTCGTTGAACAGCGCGCGACCGAGGGTCGTGGTGACCAGGACGGTTGCGCCCTGCTCCACGAAGCCCTCGGGCTCGGTGCCCTCGGCGAAGTGCACGTCCGTCAGACGGATGCGCACCTTCGCGTTCAGGTCGAGCGTGTGCTGGTCGTGGGCGAGGATCGCCTCGGCGACGGAGGAGAACGCGCGGCCTTCGCCGGTCACGCCCTCCTTGAGGGTCGTCATGTGGTGCAGGCCGATGATCATGTCCTGGGTGGGCAGGGTCACCGGTCGACCGTCGGACGGCTTCAGGATGTTGTTCGACGCGAGCATGAGCACGCGCGCCTCGGCCTGAGCCTCGACGGACAGCGGCAGGTGGACTGCCATCTGGTCACCGTCGAAGTCGGCGTTGAACGCGGCACACACGAGCGGGTGCAGCTGGATGGCCTTGCCCTCCACGAGCTGAGGCTCGAACGCCTGGATGCCCAGGCGGTGGAGGGTGGGCGCGCGGTTGAGCAGCACGGGGCGCTCGCGGATGATCTCCTCGAGCACGTCCCAGACCTGCGGACGGCTCCGCTCGACCATGCGCTTGGCGCTCTTGATGTTCTGCGCGTGGCTCAGGTCGATCAGGCGCTTGATCACGAACGGCTTGAACAGCTCCAGAGCCATCTGCTTGGGCAGACCGCACTGGTGCAGCTTGAGCTGCGGGCCGACCACGATGACCGAACGGCCGGAGTAGTCGACGCGCTTGCCGAGCAGGTTCTGACGGAACCGGCCCTGCTTGCCCTTGAGCATGTCGGACAGCGACTTGAGCGCACGGTTTCCGGTGCCCGTGA
>JAODAY010000310.1 GCA_025463665.1 Microbacteriaceae bacterium | reverse complement strand
GGTCGGAGACGTCGCGGGCGAAGCCGATCTCGTGGGTCACGATCACGAGGGTCGTGCCGAGGTCGGCGAGGTCGCGGATGACATCGAGCACCTCCCCGACGAGCTCCGGGTCGAGCGCGGAGGTCGGCTCGTCGAACAGCAGCACCTTGGGCCGCAGAGCCAGAGCGCGAGCGATGGCGACGCGCTGCTGTTGTCCTCCGGAGAGTTGGCGCGGGTAAGCGTCGGCCTTGTCCGCGAGACCAACCGTCTCGAGCAGGCCGATCGCGAGCTCGCGGGCGTCGGTTTTGCTCAGCCGCCCCAGCGCGATCGGCGCTTCAATGATGTTCTGCACCGCCGTGAGGTGCGGGAACAGATTGAAATTCTGGAAGACCATCCCCACTTGGGTGCGGCGGCGCAGCACGTGCCGTTCCGGCAGCTCGTGCAGCTTGCCGCCGCGGTGCTCGTAGCCGATGAGTGCGCCGTCGATAGCGACCCATCCGCTGTCGACCGTTTCCAGATGGTTGATCGCGCGCAGCAGTGTCGACTTGCCGGATCCGCTCCGGCCGAGAATCGTGACGACCTCGCCGGGGGCGATAGTGAGGCTGACATCGTGCAGCACCTCGATCCCGTTGTAGCTCTTCGTGACGTTGCGGATCTCGACGAGCCCGCGGGTGACGGCGCCCGCCGCTGCGGTGTCGAGCACGGCGCTCATCGGGTCACGCCCGCGGGGGGAGTCGTGGCATCCGTCTCGTCGAGACGCGCCCACTGCCTGACGAGCCAGGCCCTCGCCTGTTGAATCGGGGTGCGCGGCAGCACGCGGGAAGCGCCGCGCGAGTAGTAGCGCTCGATGTAGAACTGGGCGATGCTCAGCGCGGTCGTCAGGATCGCGTACCAGAGGACCGTGACGATGAGCATGGGGATGACCTGCTGATTGCGGTTGTAGATGACCTGCGCAACGTAGAACAGCTCGGCGAGTGCGATGACCGAGATGATCGACGTGCCCTTGAGCAGGCCGATGATCTCGTTGAAGGCGTTCGGGATGATTGAGCGCGCCGCCTGCGGGAGGATGATGTGGGTCACCCGTCGGCGTCTAGGGATGCCGAGCGCAGCGGCCGCCTCGAGCTGGCCCTGATCGACAGACAGGATGCCGCCTCGGATGATCTCCGCCGAGTACGCCGCCTGGTTGAGCGAGAGACCGAGCACCGCTGCGGCGAATCCGCTCACGAGCGTCACCGTCTGAGTCTCGACGAAGTAGTCCGTCGTGAACGGCACGCCGAGGCCGATCGTCGGGTACAGGTAGCCGAGGTTGAACCAGATCAGGATCTGCACGAGCAGCGGAACCGAGCGGAAAAACCAGATGAACGCCCAGGCGAATGAGCCCAACAGGGGCGACTTCGACAGCCGCATGAGGGCGAGTGCCCCGCCAACGAGGAAACCGATGCTGCCAGCGACCACGGTGAGGAGCAGGGTCATGCCGAGCCCACGCAACACGGCGGGGGAGAAGAAGTATTCGGCGACTACGGGCCAGCCGTACGCGGTGTTGGTGAAAAGCGTCCAGATCAGCTGGGCGACGATGAAGATGACGATCGCGCTGAGCGTCCAGCGGACCCAGTGTTTGGTGCGAACGACGCGGAGGGCCCCGAAGTCGGTGCCGGTCGTGGCGGCCGCCCTGACGCGCGCCGAGGTCTGAGTCGCGGTCATGGCCTGAGCTCCTTCTCGAAGTGGTGGATCACGATCTGTTCCGCGTCGAGCGTCGGGTCGAACAGCGGCGTGTAGCCGGTCGCGAAATAGAGACGCACCGCCTCGGGCTGGCGGGGTCCCGTGCTCAGCACGACGCGCGTGTTGCCGCGGCGTCGGGCCTCCGTCTCGAGCTCGGTGAGCACGAGACGCGCGAGCCCCCGGCCGCGCTCGTCGGCGTGGGTCCACATGCGTTTGATTTCGACGGTCCCGGGCCGCACGGTCATGAACGCGCCGGCCGACACTGGAGCGCCCTCGCGCTCGAGAAGGAGGAAGGTGCCGCCCGGCGCGGTGAACGCCGCGTCCGGGTACCGGTTGATCTCCGCCGACGCGGGCTCCCCGAACAGCCCGCCGTAGCGCTCGTCGTACTCCCGCTCAAGGTCGCGCAGCACGAATTGCGCCGCGGGGTCGAGCGGAGTGGTGTGCCGCAGGCTCGGCGCGATCGGTGCTGCCGGCTCACGCGGCGTCACGGTGGTGGGCCTCTCGCTTGCGCTGGTCGGCCGCCGCGGCATCCGCCCGCGCCGTCGCGGCGTCGCGCCTCGCCACCTCCTCGCGAACGATGGGGATGACATAGCGTCCGAAGTCGACGGTGTCGTTGATGAAGTCGTATCCGCGCGCGGAGAGGATGTCGACGCCGAGGTCGACGTAGTCGAGCAGGGCGGCCGCCACCGTCTCGGGTGTGCCGACGAGCGCGTTGGAGTTGCCGCGGCCGCCGGTCGCGGCCGCCGGCTTCGTCCAGAGTGCGCGGTCGTAGCGGTCGCCCTGCTCGGCGATGGAGAGCAGGCGCTGCGATCCCGCGTTCTCGGGGTTCTTCGCGTCTCCGATGAACGACGCCGGCAGCGCTCCTGAGTTCCGTTCGATCTTGCCGAGGATGTCACGCGCCTTCTCCCACGCCAGATCCTCCGTCGCCCCGAGGATGGGGCGGAACGCGACCTGGATCTTCGGCGGCGACGGGCGGCCGGCGGCGACGGAAGCCGCTGTGATGGTGTCGATCTGCTCCGCGGTATTGACGAGCGGTTCGCCCCACACCGCGTAGATGTCGGCCTCGGCGGCCCCGATCGCGTACGCGGCGGGGGAGGAGCCCCCGAACGAGACCTCCGGCGGGGTCGAGTGCGGCCAGATGTCGGAGACGAAGTCGTCGAATCGGTAGTGGGTGCCGTGGTGGCTGAACGGCTCGGACGATGTCCACGCCTTCTTGACGATGCGGATGTACTCCCCGGTGCGGTCGTAACGCTCGTCCTTGCTGAGAAAGTCGCCCTCCGCCGCCTGGTCCGCGGTCGAGCCGCCGGTGATGAAGTGCACATTGAGCCGGCCCTCGCTGATCTGGTCCAGCGTCGCGAACACCTTCGCGGCGTAGGTCGGATAGGAGACGTTCGGCCGGTGCGCCAGCAGGATCTTGAGGTGATCGAGCCGGCTCGCGATGAACGCGGCCGCCGTCGAGGGGTCGGGCGAACCGGAGTGGTAGGCGAACAGGATCCGGTCCCAGCTGTTGTCTTCGTGCGCTCGGGCGAACCGCAGGGTGTAGTCCTTGTCGAAACTGGCGCCGGACCGCTTCTGCGTCTCGCCGCCGTCATTCAAACCTGCGATACCGAGGAATTCGATGGTCATGAGTGCTCCTGCCCAATGAGAGGGGCGGATGCCCCGGGGTGTTGTCTGACCGTAGAACCGAGGTGGACGCCCCGCCAACGACGAACCTTCACACTTCGTCATGTCGTCACGCGGCGTCATGTTGCTCCCCGATCCGGGTCGCGGCGGCGACCCTTGTGCCATGGGAACCGCCGCAGGAGATCGAGAAGACGGCCGGGCAGTGCGCGCCCTCGCGGTGATCGGGTCGGGGCCGCGGGGTATCGGCGTGCTCGAGCGCATCGCCGCCAACCTCGCCACCGTGCCGGTCGGCGCACCGATCGTGATTCACCTCATCGACCCGCACCCGCCCGGCCCGGGACGGATCTGGCGGGGCGAGCAGTCGTCTCTGCTCAAGCTGAACTCGATGGCGCGGGACGTGACGATGTTCACCGACGAGTCATCCACGATCGTCGGCCCGGTGCATCCCGGTCCGTCGCTGGCGGAGTGGGCGGAGGGCGTCAACTCGGGCCTGATCACCGATGTGCGCGTGCCCGACGACGATCTCGCGGCGCAGATTCGCACGCTGACCGGCTCGAGCTTCCCCACCCGCCGGCTGCAGAGCCTGTACCTGGACTGGTTCTATCGCCGCGCGCTTGCCGGGTTGGCCGACGACGTGACCGTGCGCGTGCACGCGGCGACCGCGCGCGAGGTGACTGAGCCGGTCGGCGCCGGATCGCCGGACAGCGACCACGCACACGGGCGGCAACGCGTGCACCTCGACGACGGTTCGGTGCTGAGCGTCGACGTCGTGCTCTACGCGCTCGGTCACCTCGAGAGCCGGCCCGGCCCGCAGCAGGTCGAACTCGCCGCGTTCGCGGCGCGCTGCGGTCTCGTCAACATTCCCCCCGCCTTCACCGCCGACGCGGACCTCTCGCGGCTGGTGCCCGGTGAGAATGTGATCGTGCGCGGGATGGGCCTCGCCGCGACCGACCTCGTGGTACTGCTCACCGAGGGGCGTGGCGGGCGCTTCACCCGCACCGCGCACGGGGAACTCGAGTACGAGCCGTCCGGCCGCGAGCCGCGGCTGCACCTCGGTTCGCGGCGCGGCGTGCCGTACCGCTCGAAGATCGCTTCCTCGCTGCAGGCGCCGCGCGTGGAGCCGCGGTTCTTCACCGCGGACATCGCCCGCTCGCTGGCGGCATCCCAGCAGTCCGTGCAGTTCGGCCGCGAAGTCTGGCCGCTCATCGCCAAGGAGATGTTGTGGGGCTACTACTCGGAGTTGTTCCGCGGGCATCCCACCAGGGTGACCACGGAGTGGCCGGACTTCGCCGAGCAGTTCGCGCCGCTCGACTGGGATGGCGACCAACTGCGCGCCCTCGTCGCGCGCACCGTGCCCGACCCTCGGGACCGGCTCGATATCGCCCGGCTCGACCGCCCGCTCGCGAGTCTGCGCTTCGAATCGCGAGCGGCGCTTCAGCAGCACCTGCGCGAGCACATCCGGGCCGACATCCACGAGCGTTCGAGCGACGACCACAGCCCGACGCTCGCGCTGTTCTATTCGCTGCTTTACTCCTTCTTCGACTTCGCTTCCATCGCCGAGGCGCCCCGCTCATCGGCCGGCTCCCGCACGGACGAGCTCGGCCGATGGTTTCCCGGGTTCTTCAGCTACGTCGCGAGCGGCCCGCCAGGCCACCGCCTCGAGGAACTGCTCGCCCTGTCCCGCGCCGGCACCGTGCAGTTCCTCGGCCCCGACATGTGGGCGCGAGCGGATGCCGCGGGCTGCTTCGTCGCGGGATCGCCGAGCGTCGACGGCCACATCACCGCCCGCGCACTCGTCGACGCGCGACTGCCCGAGTGCAGCGTCACCGCCAGCGCCAGCGCCGTGTTGCGGTCGCTCGTCTCCTCCGGCGTGGGCAGCGAAGAGCGGGTCGACGGCGACGACTCCCGTGCGACTTCGGGGAAGCTGCGCGTGCGTCCGCTCGACTCGCGCGTCGTCGACGCGTCCGGAACGGCGCATCCGCTTCGATTTGCGGTCGGACCGTTCACGACCGCGCCGTTTGTCGGGGCGTTCTCACGCCCGGGTACCGACGCTGTGTCGTTCCGGGAGAACGACCGGGTCGCGCGGGCCATTCTCGACCAGCTCGCGACGACGGCGGCGCGCGCCGGTGCTGCGGAGGCTGCTGCGGAGGCTGCGGCGGAGGCTGCGGCAGGGCCGCAACGCCTCGCGACGGGTCCGCAACTACTCGCCGCCGAGCCTGATCTGCTTGCCGCGGCGCCGTTCTGATCGCGCGGCCGTGCCGGACCTGCTCAGCGCGGCGCCATCCTGATCCCGCCGTCGAGTCGGATCGTCTCGCCGTTCAGGTACGCGTTCTCGGTGATGTGCCGCACGAGGGCGGCGTATTCGCTCGGCCGGCCGAGCCGCGAGGGGTGCGGAACCTGCGCGGCGAGCGAGGCGTTCACCTCTGAGGTCATTCCCGCCATCATCGGCGTCTCGAAGATGCCGGGTGCGATGGTCACGACGCGGATGAACAGCCCCGCGAGTTCCCGCGCGATCGGCAGCGTCATCGCGGCGACCGCCCCTTTGGACGCGGAGTAGGCGGCCTGGCCGATCTGGCCGTCGAACGCGGCGACCGACGCCGTGTTGACGATGACGCCGCGCTCGCCCTCGACGGGCTCGTTGTGCTGCATGGCCGCCGCGGTGAGGCGGATCACGTTGAACGTGCCGACGAGGTTGACCCGGATCGTGCGTTCGAAGTCCGCGAGGGGGAGCGGACCGGAGCGGCCGACGACTCGTCCGGCGGTGGCGATGCCCGCGCAGTTCACGACCGTGCGCAGCGTGCCGACGCGGACGGCGACTTCGATGGCGGCCTGAACGTCCGCCTCGCTCGTGACGTCGCCGGGGGAGAAGACCGCCTCGGCGGGCAGCCCTGCTGCCTCGGCGGCGGCGCGTTGGGACTCGAGATCGACGATGACGACGCGCGCCCCGGCGGCCAGCAGTTCACGGGCGGTCGCGAGCCCGAGGCCGGATGCGCCCCCGGTGACCAGTGCGACGGTGTCGGTGAGATTCATCCTGAACTCCGATCGGTGAGCGCCAACGTTGGGTTTTCTCCGCCACCCTACCGTCATGCTTTGTGCATACATAGGGAACCGCGCAGTGCCGATAATGGCACCATATTCGTCGATGGCGGTAGTGTGTGTATACACATCGGGCGAAGCCAAGGGAGACGCATGCGCGCGAGCGACAGGGCCTACCTCGTTCTGCGCGAGGAGATCCTCGACGGAGACCTCGCCGCCGGGAGCGTTCTGGCGGAGGTTGAGCAGTCCACCCGGCTCGGCGTGTCCCGAACCCCCGTGCGCGAAGCCCTCGCGCGGCTGGCCTCCGACGGCCTCGTCGCCGCCCGCTCTGGTCGCGGCCTCGTCGTGACCGACATGTCGGTCGAGCGCATCACCGAGCTGTTCGAGGTGCGCGAGGCGCTTGAGCAGCAGGCCGCCCGACTGGCCGCACGCCGCCGCGACACGGCGGTGTTCGCGGCGCTGCGGGCCGAGTTCCGCCGCGCGGACGAGCTGCTCGAAAACGACGACCCGGCCAGGACCGACTACTACGCGCTGGTCGCCCGCCTCGACGCCGCCATCGACGACGCCGTCGCCAACCCCTTCCTCATCGCCACGCTCACCGGCGTCCGCACGCATGTCGCGCGCATCCGTCGCTTCTCGCAGGACAACCCGGCACGACTGCGCGAGGCCGCCCGGGAGCACCTCGTGATCGTCGACGCGATCCTCGACGGCTCCGAATCGCTCGCCGCCCACGCCACCCAGATCCACCTGTACCGCAGCCTCACGAACATCCTCGGTTCGATCGAAAGGAACCCCACATGAATAAGCATTCCGTGCGCGTGTATCGCAGCGACGAGAGCCTGCCCCGCGAGGAGCAGCTGGCCTGGAAGATCGCCGAGGTCGCGGCGGAGAACGTTTTGCCGACCGACGCCGTCACCGAAATGGTCATCAACCGCATCATCGACAACGCCTCCGTGGCCGCCGCGTCACTCACGCGCGCCTCGGTCGTGGCCGCGCGAGCACAGGCCCTCGCGCACCCGCAGCCCGTCGCCACGAGAACCGGGTCCACGGAGCCCCGGTCCACAGTGCCCGGTTCCGCGGAACCCGGCGCCACGGTGTTCGGTGTCGAGGGCCGTTTCGGCCCGGAGTGGGCTGCGTGGGCGAACGGCGTCGCCGTGCGCGAACTCGACTACCACGACACCTTCCTCGCCGCCGAGTACTCCCACCCGGGCGACAACATTCCGCCGATCCTCGCCGTCGCCCAGCACGTGGGCAGCTCCGGCGCCGACCTGCTGCGCGCGATCGTCACCGGGTACGAGATCCAGATCGACCTCGCCAAGTCGATCAGCCTGCACGAGCACAAAATCGACCACGTCGCCCACCTCGGCCCAAGCGCCGCCGCCGGAATCGGAACCCTTCTGGGACTCGACACCGAGACGATCTTCCAGGCGGTCGGCCAGGCGCTGCACACCACAACGGCCACGCGCCAGTCGCGCAAGGGCGAGATCTCGAGCTGGAAGGCGTATGCGCCCGCCTTCGCCGGCAAGATGGCGATCGAGTCGGTCGACCGGGCGATGCGCGGCCAGACCAGCCCGACCCCGATCTACGAGGGCGAAGACGGAGTGATCGCCTGGCTGCTCGACGGAAAGAACGCCGCCTACGAGGTTCCGCTTCCCGAAGCAGGCGAGACCAAGCGCGCGATCCTGGACAGCTACACCAAGGAACACTCGGCTGAGTACCAGGCGCAGGCGTGGATCGACCTCGCCCGCAAGCTGCACAGTCAGTATCCCCACCTGATCGAGTCGGGCACGATCGAACGTGTGGTGCTCCACACGTCGCACCACACGCACTACGTCATCGGCTCCGGCGCGAACGATCCGCAGAAGTATGACCCGACCGCATCGCGCGAAACGCTCGACCACTCGATCCCGTACATCTTCACCGTCG
>JAODAY010000305.1 GCA_025463665.1 Microbacteriaceae bacterium | reverse complement strand
CGGCCATGACGCCCGCAATTCCGGCAGCAGTGCCCGAGATCACGAAGGAGAGGATTTTATACTTGCGGATGTTGATGCCGCTGAGCTTCGCGATCGGTTCATCCCCGCCGATGACGTAGCCGTAGCGACCAACCCGAGTGAAGCGCTGGATGATCAAGGCGATGGCCAGCACCGCCGCCGCGATGAAGACGAGGTTCGAAACCCCGGCGGTGTTGCCGACGCCCCACACCCGCAGGCCCTCGTCCAAAAGCCGAGGAGCGCGACCGCCGAACAGCACGGTCGCGATGCCGAGGCCCACCGCGCCCATGCCGAGGGTCACCATGAAGGAAGGGATGCCAAGGCGCACGTGCAGCAGGCCGTTGATGAGCCCGAAGAGTGAGCCAGTGAGCACTCCCGCGAGCACCGCGAAGACGCCGAAGTCGGAGTCGTTGCGGTCGTTCAGCGCGAAGAGCACGAAGACGATTGAGGACGAGGCCATGGCCCCCTCGACGGAGAGGTCGATGCTGCCGAGGAGGATGACGAAGGTCAGGCCGATGCTGATGACCAGGAGGATCGACAGCTGCGTGAGCAGAACGGAGATGTTCCCGGGGGTTGAAAACGTCGGGGAGGCGAAGGTGAAGAACCCTGCCAGGAAGATGAGGGCGATGAGGGGGCCGGCACCAACGAGGAACTTCTTGATCTGGGTTCCCCGGTCGATGCCCACCGATTCGCCGAGTTTGGGTGCGGTAGTAGTCATTTTGATCTCGATCGTGATCGCGGAGGACGGTGCCGGGCGGAACTCGCGTTCTGCCCGGCACCGGTTGGGGATTGACTAGTTGATGGCGCCCTGGCTGCGAGCGAACGGGTCGTCGAAGTCGGTCTGGAGGGCATCGAGCGACGGCGTCTCGAGGAAGTCGCCGACGTTCTCGGCCGTCACAACGATCTGCGTGCCATAGAAGGCGCGCTCGTCGTTGCTGAGCTCGCTCACATCGATCTGGCCCGTGGCCGCCTGGTAGGCGAGGGACAGGCCCGCGCCGCCCTGCCAGAATGCATCGGACGAGACCGAGGCGATGAAGCCCGAGGTGCCGCTCTGGATCTCGTCGAGCGCCTGCGGCACCGCGTCGAATCCGATGATCGGGATGGTGCCCTCGAGCCCGGCGGCTCGCAGCGCCTCGAGAGCGCCGAGCGCCATCTCGTCGTTCGCGGCCCAGATGCCCTGGATCGCGTCGCCGTGCTTGGCGAGCAGCGTCTGCGTGACGGTCAGGGCCTCTGTACGGCTCCAGTTCGCGGTCTGCGAGTCGAGCAGTTCGATGCCCGGAGCGTCGGCGAGGGCGTTGGTGAGCCCCTCGTACCGCTGCTGCGCGGAGGTGTTGTCGAGGATGCCCTGGATGGCGATGATGCCGCCCTCGCCACCCATCTCGTCGAATAGGAGGTTCGAGACCTCTTCGCCGCTCGAACGACCGTCGAAGCTGATGTGCGCGACCCAGTGGTCACCGATGTCCCACGGGTTCAGGTCGTCGGGCTTGTTCCAGTGCGTGACGACATAGCCGCCGGCGTCGGTGACCGCGCGAACGATTGCCTCGGTGTCGGCCGAGGTGTTCGGGTCGACGTTGAGTGCGTACACCTGGCCGGAGCCGGCGAGCGCCCTGATCTGGGAGAGCTGCCGCTGCGAGTCAGCCTCGTCGCTGAGGACGGTAACCTTTTCGCCGATCGACTCGCCGAAGAGCTCGCCGCCGGCGACCCAGTTGGCGTGGTAGGAGTTCGAGAGGCTGCGAACACCCTCAACCAGCTGGACTTCACCCTCGGCGGCGGTTGCGCCGTCGCCGCCACCCTCGGAGGCTGACGAGCAGCCGACCAGAGCGATCGACGCGACAGTGAACAGTGCTGCTGCTGTGGAGAGACGACGGCGCATCGGCTGCCGCCCGGTCCCTGAAATTCTCATAAGAATGGATCTCCTTCACTTCGTTGTGACTGCAAACTGACTTCATTGTGGTTTGACGAGCGAGCCGTGTGGACCCTGTTGGCTCGTTCTCCATTATGTAGCGCTACTACTAATGCGCCAAGCGAATCCTCGTAATTCCGAGTTTTTGGGCGAATTGGTTGTCATTTTGAGTAGTTTGACTACCGTATGGACGGAAATCATCGCCGAATGGGTCGGCTGCGGACAGCATCCGGAACTCGGATCGCCGAGGCATCCCCTCCCTGTCGCCCGGAACGAGACACGCGAACGCTCCACCCGCGAGGCCCTCGACTAGGGCGGCGCAGCCGTCGGCGCCGAGCTTGACGATGACCTGTCGGGGGCCGAGGGCGTTGATGCGCTCGGCGAGCTGCTGCACAGCGGCCGCCTCGCCCACGACGAATGTGAGTTCGTCGTCACCGCCGGACACGATATCCGCCGACCCGATGATGCGTTCGAAGGCCACCCCGGCCTGCTCTGGCCTCAGAGTGCGAGCGGTAGTTGAGGTCGAAGGAGACCGGCACGCCGGCATCGCGCGCGACCGCGATCGCGAAGTGCACGGCCTCGGCGGTCGCCGCCGATATGCCGGCGGTAATGCCCGTCACATGCAGCAGCGAGCTCACCTCGATGTGCGCGGTCGGCAGGTCGCCCACCATGAGCCTGGATCCCGCGCTGCCCGCCCGGTAGTACCAGACCTTGTGGATGCCGCCGTGCGATGCTCTTTGAGCATGAGCCCGGTCGGGGCCTCCGGGTCGCGGATCGCACGGACGTCGAGCCCTTCGGCGAGCAGCTCGCGAACCGCGAGATCGCCGAGGCTGTGGGCGCCGACCCTGCCGATCCAGGTCGTCGCAACCCCGAGGCGCGGCAGGTCGATCGCGACGTTCGACTCCCACCGATCCCGAGCCGCATCGACGGTGCCTGGGCGAGCGAACCGATCTCCGTCGAGCGCGCGAGCGCCATCGTCTCGCCGAGCGTGACAACGTGCATCTGTCTAGCGCGCCAGCCAGCCGCCGTCGACGGGCAGCACGATGCCGTTGACGTAGTCGGACGCCGCGGACGAGAGGAAGACCGTCGCACCGGCGAGGTCGGCGGCGGCGCCCCACCGTCCGGCGGGGATGCGGCCAAGAATCGCCTCGTTGCGAACGGGGTCCTCCCTGAGGGCTGTCGTATTGTCCGTCGCGATGTACCCGGGGGCTATCGCGTTGACGTTGACGCCGCTCGTCGCCCACTCGCTCGCGAGCGCTTTGGTGAGCCCGGCAATCGCGCTCTTCGAGGCGGTGTAGCCCGGCACCATGATGCCGCCCTGGAAGCTCAAGAGGGAGGCGGTGAAGATCACCTTGCCGCGTCCCCGTTCGACGAAGCCCCGACCGACCTCCCGTGAGAGCACGAACTGCGAGCGCAGGTTGACGTCGAGCACGTGGTCCCAGTCGTCATCGCGGTGAGTGGCAGCGGGGTGGCGCCGGATGGTTCCGCCGTTGTTGATAAGGATGTCGGGCTCGCGCTCCCGCAGTTGCCCGGCGAGCCGCGCAACGGCGTCCCGATCGGCCAGGTCGGCTCCGAGCGCCTCGAACCCACGCCCCCGGTCGGCGATGGCGCGGGCGATCTGGCTCTCCGGCGCGGGAGGCGTCGAACCGACGGCGATGATGTCGGCACCGGCCTCGGCGAGCGCCGTGGCCATTGCGAGGCCGATGCCCCGGGTCGCACCGGTGACGACCGCGGTTCGTCCCTGCAGGGAGAACATCTCGAGCCCGTTCATGGGGTGGCCTTCCGGTCGCGCGGTCATCGCATCGTCGCGATGCTGAAGCCGTCCATGTCGTCGAAGGCCTGGTTCTCGCCGGCCATCGCCCAGACGAA
>JAODAY010000287.1 GCA_025463665.1 Microbacteriaceae bacterium | reverse complement strand
TTGAGCAGGATGTCAGCGGCGTAGATGCCGGCCGGCCCGGCTCCGACGATGGCCAATCGCAATCTGGTCATGTCTGTACTGTCTCTTTCGTTTGTGGGTGTCGATGGGCCGCGGGGCCTCACCGACCGGCGTTGACGGAGTTAGTTGGTGCGCTCGACGACGGAGTCGGCGAATCGCGAGAGCGACTTCTTGACCGGCCCCTCGGGCAGCGGCGCCAGGGCGTCGACGGCTTCGCTCGCCCAGCGCCTCGCCTCATCGATAGTGCGGGCGGTGACCTCGTGCTCGCGCAGCTCGCCGATCGCGGCGGTGAGACCCCGGTCAGTCTCGGCGGAGGTGTCGCCCTCGGCGAGGGCCGCCACGGCACTGTCGATGCGGGCGAGGAGGTGTGCGGCGGCGGTGTCGGTCAGGGCGAGCTCGCGCAGGTAGAGCAGCGGCAGCGTGGACACGCCGGCGCGCAGGTCGGTGCCCGGAACCTTGCCCGACTCGGTGTCGTCGCCCGCGAGGTCGATGATGTCGTCGATGAGCTGGAAGGCGACGCCGATCTTCTCGCCGAAGACGACCACCGGTTCGCGGTAGGCCTCGGGGGCCGACGAGCACATCACGCCGAGCGACGCGGCCGCCGAGATGAGCGAGCCCGTCTTGTCTGCGAGCACCTGAATGTAGTGGGCGATCTCGTCCTCACCCTCGCGCGGGCCGATCGTCTCGTGCAGTTGGCCGAGGCACAAGCGCTCGAAGGTGTCGGCCTGCAGACGGATGGCACGTTCCCCGAGCTGCGCGACGAGCTGACTCGCGCGAGCGAACAGCAGGTCGCCCGTGAGGATGGCGACGGAGTTGCCCCAGACGGCCTGCACCGACGGGACCCCGCGCCGCATCTGCGCCTCGTCCATGACGTCGTCATGGTAGAGCGAGGCGAGGTGGGTGATCTCGATCGCCTTCGCCGCAGCGAAGATGCCGTCGCTGTTGCCGTCACCGAGCTGGGCGGTGAGCAGCGTCAGCAACGGGCGCACGCGCTTGCCGCCCGCCTCGAGCAGGTAGCGGCTCGTGACATCCGCCAGATTGTCGGCGAACGACATCTCGGCGAGCAGCCCCGCCTCGACGACCTCAAGGCCGTCTTCGATGTTCTTCGCGAACCGTCGTTCGTCGTTGGATGCAAAAAGTTTCTCGCCCAGGCCGAGCGATGAGCTCAGGGTGTTCCTGCGTCGAGCAAGTGGAACGCTCGCGTTCACGCTTTAACCGTTTTCTTCAAGGGAAACCTGTCGGTCTCGATGCGAGTTACTGGGTCTTGTCTGCGGTGAGGTTCTTGGGGCGGCGACGCTTGGCGCCGGCCGCAAGCACCACCTGGTCTTCGGGCTTGCGGCCGCGATGCAGCGCCACGATGCCGACGGTGAGGTTGCGCCAGGCGACGCGGGTGAATCCGACGCCGCGCACCCAGCGGCTCAACTCGCCCTGGTCGGGCCAGGCGCGGATCGACTCGCCGAGGTAGTCGTATGCCTCGTTGTTGGAGCTGGTGACACCGACGACGGTGGGCATGACGTACTTGAGGTAGGCGTGGTAGCCGGCGCGCACGAGGGCGATCGGGGGCTTCGAGAACTCGCAGATGACGAGCCGGCCGCCGGGCTTGAGCACCCGGTACATCTCGGCGAGCGCCGCCTGCGGGTTGTTGACGTTGCGCAGCCCGAAGCTGATGGTGACAGCGTCGAATTCGTTGTCGCCGAACGGAAGGTGCTCGGCATTGCCCTCGATGAACTCGAGGTCGGGATGCTTGCGGCGGCCCTCGGCCACCATTCCGGGCGAGAAGTCGAAGGCGATGACGTGCGCGCCCGTCTTGGCGAGGGCGGCAGAACTGGTTCCGGTACCCGCCGCGATGTCGAGGATTCGCTCGCCCGGCCTCGGGTTGATCGCTTTGACCGTCGCGAAGCGCCAGATAGGGGCGTTACCCGCCGAGAGAACGTTGTTCGTCAGGTCGTAGTTTTTCGCTACGCCGTCGAACATGTTCGCGACCTCGTCTGGTTGCTTGCTGATGTCGGCTTTAGTCACCGGGCAAGTCTACTGAGATACGGCTTTCGGTGGCTGAGGGTACGGCGGGGGTACGCTTGGCGGGTGAGTACGCCCGCCGCTTCTTCCGCCGCAACGGTGATCCACCCGCACCTCGTCGTGGAGACGGTGGCAATCGACGACGTCGGGCCCCTCATCCCGCTTCTGGACCCGCGCGACCCTCTCCTCTTCGTGCGCCGCGGCCAGGGCATCGGCGGAATCGGTGAGGCGCTGCGCCTCGAGTTCACGGGACCCGACCGCATGACGGATGCCGCGGCCGCCTGGCGCGAGATTCTCGCCTCGTCGACCGTCATCGACCCCGTCGGGGTGCCCGGCACCGGCCTCGTCGCGCTCGGCAGCTTTGCCTTCTCGGAGCACTCGATCGCCACGAGCGTCCTCATCATTCCGTCGGTCATCATCGGTCGGCGCGATGGCGTCAGCTGGATCACGCGGATCAACACCGACGCACCCGTTCCGAGGCGACGCGCGTTCGGCCCGGAGTACCGCATCTCTCTGCTGCCCGGCGCGATGACCCCCGACTCCTTCATCGCCGCGGTCGACACCGCCATCGAGCGCATCCACGCCGGCGAGGTCAGCAAGGTCGTGCTGGCCCGCGACCTGATCGGCAGGCTCCCCGAGGGCGCCGACCTCCGACTCGTCCTCGCCTCCCTCGCACTCGGCTACCCGGACTGCTTCACCTTCGCGGTCAACGGCTTCGTCGGTTCCAGCCCGGAGACGCTCGTGCGTGTCGACGCCGGATCGGTGAGCGCCCGCGTGCTCGCGGGCAGCACGGGCCGGGGAGCGGACGCCGAGACTGACCACAACGCGGCAGTCGCGCTCGCGACATCCGTCAAAGACCTCGACGAGCACCAGTACGCGCTCGCAAGCGTGCTGTCTGCACTCGGGCCGCACAGCGCCAACCTCGCGACGAGCGACGCGCCGTTCACACTGAAGCTGCCGAACCTGTGGCACCTCGCGAGCGATGTTGCGGGCACACTGAGCGACGGGTCGAGCTCGCTCGACCTCATCGCCGCGCTGCACCCGACCGCGGCCGTCGCCGGCACACCGACGCAGGCCGCCCTCGACCTGATCCACGAACTCGAGCCCTTCGACCGCGGCCGCTACGCCGGCCCCGTCGGCTGGGTCGGCGCGAACGGTGACGGCGAGTGGGCGGTAGCTCTGCGCTGCGCCCACGTCTCGCAGTCGGGGCGCGTCACCGCCTACGCGGGGGGCGGCATCGTCGACGGTTCGGTCGGCGCGCGCGAGCTCGCCGAGACGAAGCTGAAGTTCCGCCCGGTGGTGGAAGCCTTCCAGTAGCGGCGCGGCCGGTGCGGTGCGCTGTAGGGGTGTGCCGAGCGCCGTGCGGGGTGCTGGGGGGCAAACTTCGGCTCTCCCGAGCACCCACGGCGAGCAGATGTTTGCCCCTCCGCTCGCAGAGGGGCTACCGCTCGAGCGGCACCTCGATGATCGTGGGCGCGGCCGAGGCGGTGAGCGCGGCGTCGAGCTCGCCGCGGTTGGCGACATGCCGGTACTCCCAGCCGTAGGCCGCGGCGAGCGTGCCGATGTCGACGTTCTGCGCCGTGAACATCACTCGGTCGAGCGACTTCTCGGCCGCCGTCGACGCCACCTCGAGGGAGTCGAAGATGGTGCCGCCCCCGTCGTTGCCCACGATCACCTGGATGCGCGGCCGAGGCTCGCCGACGCCGAACAGCAGGGAGCCCGCGTCGTGCAGCAGGCTGAGGTCGCCGAGCAGCACCCTGGTGATGCCGTTGGTCGCGGCATCCTCGCGCTGCTGGCTCGCGAGGGCGACTCCGATGGCCGTGGCAACGGTGCCGTCGATGCCGGCGAGTCCGCGGTTGGCGTGCACCGAGATCTTCTTGCCGGGAACGACGCGGTCGGCCTCCCTGATGAGCCGCGACGCCCCGAGCACGAGCCTGTCGTGCGGCCACGACATTCGCCACACCGCCTCCACGAGCGCACGCCGGGTGACCGGGGCGCGGAGCCCGGCCATCACGGCACGCGAGAAGGCCGCCTGGTCGGCGGGGGCGGATGACACGGCGACGTCGATCGCGGGGGCCTCGTGCTGCTCGAGCAGAGCCCGCGACGTGGTGACCCAGCGCCCGAGCCAGGCGCGGCCCGCCGCCGAGGCATCCGGTTCGCCCCAGACCCGCACGGAGTCGGCGAAGGTGCCGACCTCGCGACCCGGATTGTAGTCGTCGACCATGCTCGAGCGCACCACGACCGTGGTCACGCCCGGCCGCAGGATGAGCGCGGGCACCTCTCGGCTCAGCGTCGGGTGACCGAACACGATGACCCGCTCGACGCGGTCGCCGAAGCCGACGAACTGCAGCAGTTCGCGGTAGGCGACGACGAGGTTGGGCCCGAAGTGCGCGCCGCTCGACACCTCGGCGAGGAGGGGCGCACCGAGGGCCCGCGCGGTCGACTCGGCGATCGGCCCAGCACCGTGCCCGGCGACGACGACCGTCCCCTTGGCCTGGGCGAGAGGGAACGGGTCGCTCGGCGCGGCCGGCACCGAGAATACGGCGTCGTCGCCGCGTTCCGGCATCGCGGTGACGGCGGAGAGCGGCTCGGTGAACGCGATGTTGAGATGCACAGGACCGAGCGCGATGGTCGACGACGCGGCGGCATTGACGGCACGCCGCGCGACCGCCCGCGCATCTTCGGTCTCGCCTTCCTCGCCCGTCGGTGCGGGGAGGTCGAGCGAGGCGCGCAGCGTGCGTCCGAAGATGCCCGGCTGGTGGGTCGTCTGATTGGTGCCGATGCCGCGCAGCGCCTCGGGGCGGTCGGCGGTGATGACGATGAGGGGCACGCCGGAGTGGTGCGCCTCGAGAACGGCGGGGTGCAGGTTCGCCACCGCGGTGCCCGAGGTGGTGATGACAATAACGGGGGTGGATGTCTCGATCGCGAGTCCAAGCGCGAGAAACCCCGCGCTCCTCTCGTCGATGCGCACGCGCAGGCGAACCAGGCCGGACTCCTCGAGTTCCGCAGCGGCGAGGGCGAGCGCCTGCGAACGTGAACCGGGACTCAGTACGACGTCGCGAACACCGAGTCGAACGAACTCGTCGAGGAGGGCTGTGGCGAACAGGGACGCCGGCGATTCACTCCTTGGGCGGGTCATCGTCAAGTTCGGCGAGTTCCTGCTCCAGACGACGGATTCGTTCGTCTTGTTCTTCATCTCGGCGGAGGTTCTTGAGGAAGCTCGGGTCGTCGTCGGGCGCCATCTGGCGCGGAACGTTGCCGCCGTCCCCGCGGTCCTTGCCGAGGAAGAACCACAGAAGCGGCCCGATGACGGGCAGAAGCACGATGACGAACCAGGCCGCCTTGTTGAGCGCCCTCACCCGCCGACGGTCGGTGAGGATCACGTCGATGGCGGAGAAGATTGACAGCGCAACACAGACCACGCCGAGAATGAAGAGCAATCGTGGTCCCATGCAGTCAATCTTAGGCTTGACGCTGCCTACACTTGTGGGGTGAAGCCATGGTTGTTATTTAGCGTGATCCGCGTGGGGCTATTTGTGGCCGTGCTGGCCGTGCTCCTGCTCGCGGGAATCGAGGGCTGGCTTGCCGCCCTCATCGCCGCGGTCATCGGCCTGTGCGTTTCCTACTTGTTCCTCGGCCGCCAGCGCGAGGCCGTCGCAACGGCCGTTCACCACCGCCGCTCGGGCACGACCGTGGCGGCGACCGACGACGAGGACGTCGAGGACGCGCTCGAGAGCAACACCTTCCTCGGCCCGAAGGACCTAGAAAGCGATGGCCCAGCTCAGCGTTAGACCGTAGAGCAGTCCGGCCATGCTCGTCAGCTTGAGCACGAGGATGAGTTCGGGCGCCGACCTCGCCATCAGCGCGATCAGCACGGCCGGAAGCGCGATGAGCAGCGTCAGGTAGACGTAGCCGGCGTTCGGGTAGACGAGCACGAAGATCACGAGCAGCGCGTAGGGCAGGAGCAGCAGCAGCGAGAACAGCACCCGGGAGGCCCGGTCCCCGATGAGAACGCTCAGCGTGCGCTTGCCCGACGCCTTGTCGGGCGCGATGTCACGCACGTTGTTGATGACGAGCACGGCGCAGGAGATCAGGCCGATGGCGGTGCCGGCGACCCAGCTCTCGAACGGCACGGTGCCGATCTGCACGAAGGTGGTGCCCGCTGTGGCCACCAGGCCGAAGAAGACGAACACGGCAACCTCGCCGAGGGCGTTGTAGCCGTATGGCTTCTTGCCGCCGGTGTAGAACCAGGCCGCCACGATGCACACGGCACCGACGGCCAGCAGCCACCAGAGCTGGGTGAGAACGACGAGGGTCACGCCGGCCGCCGCAGCTATGGCGAAGAAGGAGAGGGAGACGCCGAGCACCGCGCGGGGGCTCGCCGCCCCGGAACCGGTCAGGCGCGACGGGCCGACGCGGTTCTTGTCGGTGCCGCGCACGCCGTCGGAGTAGTCGTTGGCGTAATTGACGGCGATCTGCAGACCGAGCGCGACGACGAGGCAGAGCAGCGCCCTGACCCAGTGCCAGCCCTCGTCGTTGTCGTAGGCGTAGGCGGTCGCCGTGCCGAGGGCGACCGGCGCGATCGCGAGCGGAAGCGTGCGCAGGCGCGCTCCGCCAACCCAGTCGGAGAACCCGGCGCGCTTCGCCACGGCCCTGGCGGCGGGGCGGCCGCCCGGGCGCCCGCTCTTGCCGCGCGCGGGGGTCTTGGCCGCTGCTGTTCTCGCGGCGGACTTCTGGGTCTTCTGGTTCCGTTGTGACACAGGCAGAGTCTAACGATCCGCGACCGAGCGAGCGGCGCGGCGGTCGGGCTTGCCGCTCGGCAGCCGCGGAAGCTCGTCGACGACGACCACGCGTGCAGGCACGGCGGCCCTGCCAAGCCTGTCGACGATTGCCTCGCGGATGTCGCCGATGGTGAAGTTCCGGGTCGACACGACGACGGGCACCTCACCCCATTCGGCGCTCCCTGCGGCGACGACGACGAGGTCGCCGAGGCCGCCGATCTCGTTCAGCATGCGCTCGAGCGCCGCGAGAGACACCTTGAGCCCCCCGGAGATGATCACGTCGTCGAGTCGCCCGGTGATGGTGAGCACTCCGTCGTCGATGCGCCCGGTGTCGCCGGTGCGGTACCAGCGCTGGCCGCGTTCGGTATGGAACGCCAGCGCCGTGCGCTCGTCGTCGCCGAGGTAGCCCTCCCCGAGCACTGCCCCCGAGAGCTCGACCTGCCCGTCGACGACGCGCATCTCGGTGTGGCCGATCGGCACGCCGTTGTAGACGCAGCCGCCGCTCGTCTCACTCGAGCCGTAGGTGCGCACGATGTTCAGCCCCAACTCCAGGGCGCGTTCCACCATAGGGGCCGGCGTCGCCTGTCCGCCGACGAGGATGCCGTCGAAGCGGCGGAGGATGCGCAGCGCGGTCGGCGCGTTCATGAGACGCGCCAGCTGTGCGGGCACGAGGGCGGTGAACCGGCGGGGGTGGTCCATCGTCGCGGCGGCGGCGGCGAAGTGATCGACGTCGAAGTGGCCGGGCGCGAGCTCGACGGGAATCGTGTCGGAGCTGAGCGACCGCACGAGCACGTTGATGCCCGCGATGTAGGTGGTCGGCAGGGCGAGCAGCCACTGTCCGGGGCCTCCGAGCGCGGTTTCGGATGCCGCGGCGCTCGCCAGCAGGGCGTCCGCGCCGATCGCCACGCGCTTGGGGCTACCCGTCGACCCGCTCGACTCGACGACGAGTGCCACCCGCACCGGCACCGTCTCCGGCAGCGGAGTGAGAGGGGACCCTGCGAACACGGCAGGTCCGTCGCCCGACAGCGCCCCACGCAGCGCGACAATCATCTCGTCGCCCGGCGTCGCCCGCAGTCGCCTCACCATCAGTACTGCCAGGGGTATGCGGACCAGTCGGGGGCGCGTTTCTCGAGGAAGGAGTCGCGGCCCTCGACGGCTTCATCCGTGCCGTATGCGAGTCGCGTCGCCTCGCCGGCGAAGACCTGCTGCCCGACCATGCCGTCGTCGACCGCGTTGAAGGCGAACTTGAGCATGCGGATCGCAGTGGGGCTCTTGCCGAGGATCGTGTTGGCCCAGCGGTAGGCCTCCGTCTCGAGCTCCGCGTGCGCAACCACGGCGTTGATCGCGCCGATCTGCAGGGCGCGGTCGGCGTCATACTCCTCGGCGAGAAAGAAGATCTCCCGGGCGAACTTCTGGCCGACCTGGCGGGCGAAGTAGGCGCTGCCGTAGCCGCCGTCTAAGGAGCCGACGTCGGCGTCTGTCTGCTTGAACTTACCGTGCTCGGCGCTCGCGATCGAGAGATCGC
>JAODAY010000284.1 GCA_025463665.1 Microbacteriaceae bacterium | reverse complement strand
GGCAGCCGAATTCTCCTCCTACGGGCCAGCGCAAGTGGTGCTCGGTCTCGTCGTTGTGCTGGCCGGCGTTGTCGTTCTCGGGTTCTCGATGCTCCCGCAACTGCTACCGACGATCGGTCCGGACTTTCTGACCATGTGGCGGCTGAACTCCGCCGCGTTCCCCGACGACAACGGCACGGTCTCGATTCTGTTCGGCGCCCTCGTGCTGCCCGCGGCCGGGTTCTCGCTCGCCTACAAGAGTGCTGGTCACCGGCTGCGGCGCCGGATCGCCGGCGCCTGCGTACTGCTCTTCACCGCGGAGACCGTGCTCCTTGCGGCCGCCGTGCTGTGGATCACCGGGGCCGGCCAGGACGCGGCGACGCTGATCGGGGCGGACCCCGACGAATCGACGACGATCATGGTCGCCCCGATCGGGATGCTGTTCTGTCTCGCCGCGGCGGCAATCATGTACATCCTCGCCAGGCGCACCGACTTCGACGCGAGAAGCGCCGAGTACTTCGGGCCGGCGAAGAGCACCGTGGTGCGGGTGAAGCCGCTGTCGCTCGTCTTGCATGGTCTCAGCGTGCTCGTCCCGCTCGCCGTGCTGGCCGCCGTGATCTCCCTCCCGGCGATGGCCGTCGAGCGAATCGAAGCCGGCGACCTGAACGACAACGTGCCCGACGGCGATCCTGTCGCCTGGCCGTACTCCCCTGGCATGGATTTCGAGACCGCGCGGGCCGCGTACGCCGTGGTCCTCGGCATCATCGTCGGGGCGATCGCATCGTCGCTGCTCAAGAAGCTTCTCTACCGCACGATCCTGCGCGGCACTATCAAGCGCCCGGTCGACGACAGCACGAAGAAGCGCTGGGGCGCCGTGACGGGCGGTGCCGAGCACTATCCCATCGCCATCGCCGGCGGCCTCCTCACCGGCAGTCTTCTCTTCTTCGCTCCCGTCGACGCCGTGTACTACACGCCGGACACCGCCTCGGCGACCGTTCTCGCCTCGATCGCCGCCGCCGCGCTCGTGCTGGGCGTCTATCTGATCGCCTCGATCTGGAAGAACGGCCGCGACCCGCTCTATGACTCCCCCCTGCGGCAGGCCGATCCCCGTCAGGCCGCACGAATCCTGAAATCGCGCCGGCGGAGAGGGCACTCCAGGTGAGACGGGCGCCCCATCCACCGATCGGTTGACCCGCCGGCCCACCGGTGCACCGCTGTTGTGAAGCCCGAGGTGGGGCCAGAGTGGTCCCATGATCAATTCGGATGTCGCGGTCAGCGTTCGTGACCTGCGCAAGCGCTACGGCAAGTTCGTCGCCCTCGACGGGGTCAGCTTCGACATCGCCCACGGTGAGACGTTCGCGCTGCTCGGACCCAACGGTGCCGGCAAGAGCACCACGATCGAGATTCTCGAGGGCTACCGCGACCGCACCTCCGGCGAGACGAGCGTGCTCGGCGTCGACCCGGGCACGGGCGGCCTCGCCTGGAAGGCCCGGCTCGGGATCGTGCTGCAGTCGAGCGGCGAGAGCGGCAACGTGACGGTGCGCGAGCAACTCACCCACTTCGCCGGCATCTACCCTCACCCGCGCGACGTCGACGAGGTGCTGGCCGCGGTCGGCCTGGAGCAGCAGCACAAGACGCTCATGCGCAAACTCTCCGGCGGCCAGCGCCGCCGGGTCGACGTGGCCCTCGGCATCATCGGCGGCCCGGAGCTGCTCTTCCTGGACGAGCCGACCACGGGATTCGATCCCGAGGCGCGCCGACAGTTCTGGGGGCTCATCCGGGAATTGAAAAACGACGGCACGACGATTTTGCTCACCACCCACTATCTCGACGAGGCCGCCGCACTCGGCGACCGCGCGGGCATCATCGCCGGCGGCGCACTCATCGACATCGGCACGATCGATGCCATCGGCGGCGCGGAAGCACGCGTGCCCGTCGTCCGCTGGCTCGAGAACGGCGCCCGACGCGAACAGCGCACAGCGGAACCGGCGACATTCGTCGCGCGCCTCGTGAGCGACAACGGCGGCCGTGAGGTCTTCGGGCTCGAGGTGGTGCGACCGAGCCTCGAAGACATCTACCTGGACCTCGTGTCGCGATTCGAGACGGGCGAGCGAGACGATTCCCTTGCCGCCACGCACGGCGTGCTCAACCAGCAGGAGGCGACACGATGACCACCACGATCACCAGGCTCCCCGCGGGCCGAACGGCGCGTCTCGGGCTCAGCCGCATCGCGAACGAGGTGCGCGCCTACTTCCGTCAGGGTGACTCGGTGTTCTTCACGTTCCTCTTCCCGGTCGTAATGCTCACCATCTTCTCCACCGCGTTCAGCAACGGCAGCTTCGGCACCGACTCCGCGGGCAACGACGTGTCGGCCGCCGCCTACTACCTGCCGGGCATGCTCGCCGCAGGCCTACTGCTCAGCGGCCTGCAGAACCTCGCAATCGACATCGCGATCGAGCGCAGCGACGGCACGCTCAAGCGCCTCGCCGGCACACCGCTGCCGGTCGTGAGCTACTTCATCGGCAAGATCGGCCAGGTTCTCGTTACCGGGGCGGCCCAGGCGGCGCTGCTGCTCATCGTCGCGGCCGTGCTCTTCGGCGTCGAGCTGCCCACCGAGGCCGGGCAGTGGGCCACCTTCGTCTGGGTGTTCCTGCTCGGGGTGACCACGTCGGCCGTGCTCGGCATCGCGCTCAGCAGGGTGCCACGAAGCGGCAAGAGCGCGACATCGGTAATCCTGCCGATCACCCTGGTGCTGCAGTTCATTTCGGGCGTGTACCTGCCGTTCACCCAGCTCCCGGACTGGCTGCAGAATGTGGCAAGCGTCTTTCCGCTCAAGTGGATGGCACAGGGAATGCGCAGCGTGTTCCTTCCCGACACCTTCGAGTCGCTCGAGCAGGGCGGCAGCTGGGACCTCGCGGGCGTCGTTCTCGTCACGGGCCTCTGGCTCGTCGTCGGTCTCATCCTGTGCCGCATCACGTTTCGCTGGATCCGCAAGGATAGCTAGTGTCGACCGCCGGTTCGACAGGGACGGAGGCCGCTGTGGTTTCGACGGGGACAGAGGCCGCCGCGGTGAAGACACGGTGGTGGAGCGTCGCGGTCGTGGGCCTGGTTACGGTGCTGGCGGCCATCATGGTCGCGAACGGCCCGGACCAGTGGCGGCTGACCGGCGCCCTCGCGGCGCTCGCGGCGTTCGTCGTCGCCTGGCTCGCGATCGGGCGCCGCGCGATCGCCACCGATGCGGTCTCGCGGCCATTCGTGGGGCTGCTCATCGCCCTCACCGGCATCGCCTGCTACTTCGACCACTCCCTCGCGAGCCTGCAGGCGGTGGCCTACCCGCTCATCTGGATGGTGCTGCCCACCGTGCGGGAGGCGATCGCCGGCAACGTGGGCCTCGCCCTGAGCGTCGGCGTCGGCTTTCTGCTCCACTCCGGAGCCTCCGCGGCGAGCGCGAGCGAGGCGCTGCTGGTCTCCGGCTTGTCGCTGGGCTTCGCGCTGGCGATGGGACTGTGGATCTCGCACATCTGGACCCTCAGTGACGAGCGGCAGGCCCTCGTCGACGAACTGCGGGCGGCGCAGAGCAGCCTCGCGGCCCTGAACCGCGATGCGGGCGTGACGAGCGAGCGGGAACGCCTCGCCCGCGAGATCCACGACACCATCGCGCAGGACCTCACCGGTCTCGTGCTGCTGAGCGAGCAGTCCCGTCGGTTGCTCGCCGCGGGCGACACCGCGGGTGCCGAAGCACAGCTCTCGATGCTCGAGGAGAACGCCAGGCTCGCCCTCGCCGACACCCGCTCCCTCGTCGCCACGTCGTCGCCCACCTCGCTCGACGCGGGCCTGTCGAGTGCCCTCGAACGGCTCGCGGAACGCTTCGAGCGGGAGACGGCGATCGTCGCGACGGTGAGCACGGATGTCACGGCCGTTCTCGACCGGGCGACCGAGGTGGTGCTGCTGCGCTGCACTCAGGAGGGGCTCGCGAACGTGCGCAAACACTCGGGCGCCGCCGCGGCATCCGTCACTCTCATCGCCTCCCCAGACGGGGCGAAGCTGACGATCCGCGACGACGGCCGCGGGTTCGACACCGGGGCCGCGAACCCGGGGTTCGGGTTGAGCGGCATGCGCGACAGGCTCGCCCTCGTGTCGGGTTCGCTCGAAGTCACGAGCGACGCCACGGGCACGCGCGTGGGCGTCACCCTGCCCGCGGCGAGCGCGGGCGCTCGGCTGACCCGCCCCACCGGGCCCACGCGGGCCGGGAGCATCACGTGATTCGCGTCGTCGTCGCCGACGACCACCCGATCGTGCGCGGCGGCATCGTCGCCATGCTCGCGGCGGCGCCCGACATCGAGGTCGTCGGCGAGGCACCAGACGGTCGCGCCGCCGTCGACCTCGCCCTGCGCCTCACACCAGACCTCGTGCTCATGGACATCCGCATGCCCGACATGAACGGCGACGAGGCCACGGCGCTCATCCTCGCCGCGGAGCCGGCCATCCGGATCGTCGTGCTGACGACCTACGAGAGCGACGAAAGCATCCTCTCGGCGATCGAGGCGGGTGCGAGCGGCTACCTGCTCAAGGCCGCGCCGCAGGAGGAGATCACGGCGGGAATCCGGTCGGTGGCGCGGGGCGAGGTGGCACTCGCGCCGGAGATCGCCGCGATGCTCGTGAACCGGGTCAGAACACCGGCCGTCACGCTGAGCCCCAGGGAGACCGAGGTGCTCGCCCTCGTGGCGCAGGGGCTGAGCAACCCGGCGATAGCCGCGCGACTGTTCCTCGGCGAGGCGACGGTCAAGACGCACCTCCTGCACGCCTTCGAGAAACTGCAGGTGAGCGACCGCACGCGCGCCGTGACGCGCGCGATGGAACTGGGCCTGTTGCGCGGGTGAGGGAGACTGGGGTGAACTCGCGACCACGAAGGACACCCGTGACCCCCTCAGCAGAACTCCTCGCCACCCTCGAGCACTGGTTCGATCACGACGCCCCGGTGTCGCCGTCGATCAACTACGCGCTGTTCGACCGAAGCGGCATCCTGTTCCAGCACGGTGTCGGGGAATACCGGTTCGACGGGCGGGCGCCGGAGCTCGACACCGTCTACCGCATCGCCTCGATGTCCAAGAGCTTCGAGATGGCGGCGGTGCTCGTGCTGCGTGACCGCGGGCTGCTCGGCCTCGACGACCTCGTCTCGGCATACGTCGCCGAGTTCACCGACCCCGTCGACGCGTTCGGGGTCACACAGCCGGTCACGATCGAGATGCTCATGAGCAACTCCTCCGGCCTGCCGGAAGACAACGGCTGGGCCGACCACGAGCTCGGGCTGAGCCGGGAGGATTTTCTCGCCGTCATCGCCGAGGGACTCAGCTTCGCCGATCTGCCGGGCGTCGGCTACCAGTACTCCAACATCGGCTTCTGGCTGCTCGGCGTCATCGTCGAGAACGTGTCGGGGCGCGAGTTCGCCGATTTCGCGACATCCACGCTGCTCGAGCCGCTCGGGCTCACGAGCACCCGGTTCGACATCGCGCACTACCCGGAGGACGGTGTCGGCGCGGGCATCGCGCACGGGTTCGGCACCTTCGACGAGGGCGCGACCTGGTTCGACCGTCCCTTCGTCGGCACCGGAATAGGCGGCTGCGCGGCAAGCATGTTCAGCACCGTAAGCGACATCGCACGATGGAGCGGGTGGCTGTCGAGCGCCTTCGATGCCGGCAATGCGGATGACGCGGTGCTCAGCCGCGCCTCGCGCCGCCTCATGCAGCGGGTGCACACCGCCATGCCGTCGCCCGCCGACCGCTCCGCCGAGCAGCAGCTCGAGAGCAACGGCTACGGTCTCGGCCTGGTCATCGAGGGCGACGTGCGGTTCGGAGCGATCGCGCAGCATTCCGGCGGGCTGCCCGGCTGGTCGTCGAACATGCGCTGGCACATCGGCACGGGCGTGGGCGTCGTCGTGTTCGCCAACACCAACGGTGTGCGGCCCGGCATCGCGGCGACGGCGATGCTGCGCGCCGCGCTCGAGGAGCTCGGCGCCCCGGCCAGGGAGATCACGCTGCTGCCGTCGACGGTTTCCGCGGCCCTCGCGATCGAGGCGGCGATCGTCGGCACCGGCGACGTCACCGATGCGGACGCGCCGTTCAGCGCGAACCTGTTGAGCGACGTGCCGGCGGAGGAACGCGGCATCCGTCTGGCGAAGGCCATCGCCGAGGTCGGCGGTCTCGCAGACACGACGTCGATCCCGGCGCTCGAGGAGCGTCTCGCCTGGTGCGTCTCGGCGGCGCAGCTGGCGTTCACCATTCCCGGGCGGGACGGCGAGCTCGAGTGCAGGCTCGAGATGACGCCGACGCTGCCGGCGATGGTGCAGCGGCTCGACATCGAGAAGCGCAAGCCGGTCACCGCGCTCTCGCCCGTGGTGCGGCACTACCGCCCGGTGATCGCCACGATTTAGCGTTCGTCGCTGCGGGCTGGCGTTCGTCGCCGCGGGCTAGAGGGAGACGCCCACGAGCACGGGCTCGGCCATCATGCGCACACCGAACTCCGAGAAGACGCGGGTCTGCACGAAGCGCGCGAGTTCGGCGACGTCGGACGCCGTCGCTCCCCCGGTGTTGACGATCGCGAGCGTGTGCTTGCTCGAGATCGCGGCACGCGACCCCGGCAGCGAGAACCCGCGGTGGATGCCCGCGCGCTCGATGAGCCAGGCGGCGCTGAGCTTGACGCGAAAGTCGGTCTGGGCCGGTGGTGCGGCCGGCTCCTCGCCGAGCGGCACGACGGCGGGAACCGGCTCCGGCGCGTTGGGCCAGCGCGGCGCCTCGGCGGGCAGGGTGCGGGCGAAGTTCTCACCCACGACGGGGTTCGTGAAGAACGAGCCGCAGCTCACCGAGTCGGGGTCGGCGGGGTCGAGCACCATCCCCTTGGAGGCGCGCAGGGCGATCACCGAGGCACGGAGCTGCGTCAGCGGCACGCGGTCGCCGAGCGCCACCCCGAGCGCAGAAGCGAGCTGCGGGTATGAGACGGGCGCACCGAGCCCGTCGGCGCTGCGGGCGAGCTCGAGTTCGACGGCGACGACGACTCCGCGCCTGCCCTGCTTGAGCGCCGAGGTGCGGTAGCCGAGCGCGAGCTCCGCAGCCGAGACCCGGTCGAGCGTGCCACTGAGGTAGTCGAGGAAGTCGATGGAGACGAGGCTCGCGCCGATCTCCTGCCCGTAAGCGCCGATGTTCTGCACGGGGGCGGCTCCGGTCGAGCCGGGGATGCCGCTGAGTGCTTCGATCCCGGAGAGGCCATGCTCCACGGTGTAGGCCACGAGGGCGTCCCACGGCTCGCCAGCCTGAACGGAGAGGCGCACCGTGCCGACCGTGCTGCCGGGGAGCTGCTCGATGCCCCGTGTGGCGACGTGGATGACGGTGCCGTCGAAGCCCTCATCGCCCATCACGAGGTTGGAGCCGCCGCCGAGCACGAGCCACTCCTCGGGGGTCGCCCACACGTCGAGCGTCTGGTCGACGAGGGCCGCGGCATCCGTCGGCCTGATCAGGGTGTGCGCCGGGCCGCCGACCCGCATCGTGGTGAGTTCGGACAGTGGTGTCGTGTCGCCCACGCGTCAGACCAGGCTGACGCGGGCTTGGGCCTTGCCGAGAACCGTCTGGTTGTCGACCGTGGCCGTGAGGTCGATGCGCGCGACGGTGTCGTCGACCGCGCCGACCTTGGCGATGACGGTGACGCTGGCACCGGTGCGGGCGTTGACGAGCACGGGGCGGGTGAAGCGCACCTGGTAGTCGAGGATCTTGCCGCTGTCGCCGATCCAGTCGACGACGGTCTGCACCGCGAAGCCCATGGTGAGCATGCCGTGGGCGAGCACGCCGGGGAGGCCGACGCTCATGGCGACGTCGTCGCGGTAGTGGATCGGGTTGAAGTCGCCGGACGCCCCGGCGTAGCGCACGAGAGTGTCCCGGGTGATGGGGAAGGTGGTTTCGCCCACGATCTGGCCGATCTCGAGGGCGGATGCGTCGATTGTCGTCATTATTCGTCCCCCCGGACTACGAGCGTCGAGATGGCGGTGACCACGTGGGCGCCGGCCGCGTCGACGATCGTCGACTCCGCGGTGACCATGGAGTGCCCGCCGAGGCTCTTGATGCCGGCGACGCTGAGGGTGGCGGTGAGTTCGTCGCCCGCGACGATGGGGCGGGTGTAGCTGAAGCGCTGGTCGCCGTGCACGACGCGGGAGAAGTCGATGCCGGCGTCGGGCTCGGCGAGCAGTTGCGCAAGCGTCGCCTCCTGGATCACGATCGGGAACGTCGGGGGCGCCACGATGTCGCTGTACCCGGCCGCGATGGCGGCGTCGAGGTCGAGATTGACCGGGCTCGTCGCAAGCACGGCGTGGGCGAATTCGCGAATCTTCTCGCGACCGACCAAGTATGGGGCAGTTGGCGCGAACACGCGGCCCTGCAGTTCGGGGTTCACTGGCACGTAGCGATTCTAGCTACCGGTGCTGATCGATCAGCGATGACGGATGTCGCGGGGAACCACAAAACCCCGGCGCCAGAGGGCGACCGGGGTTTCGTTGGGGGTCTTGAGGGTGCGTTAGCT
>JAODAY010000261.1 GCA_025463665.1 Microbacteriaceae bacterium | reverse complement strand
ATACGTCAACGGCCAGGAGGCCGCCAAGAAGGCGCTTTCTGTGGCCGTCTACAACCATTACAAACGCGTGCGCTCGCACTCGACCATCGCGTCGGTCGACGCCGTGCTCGACGACGTCGAGATCGCCAAGTCCAACATCCTTCTCATCGGTCCGACCGGGTGTGGCAAGACCTACCTCGCACAGACCCTCGCCAAGCGCCTCAATGTGCCCTTCGCTGTCGCGGATGCCACGGCGCTGACCGAGGCAGGCTACGTCGGCGAAGACGTCGAGAACATTCTGCTCAAGCTCATCCAGGCCGCGGACTACGACGTCAAGCGGGCAGAGACCGGCATCATCTACATCGACGAGATCGACAAGATCGCCCGCAAGGCAGAGAACCCGTCGATCACCCGCGATGTGTCGGGCGAGGGCGTGCAGCAGGCGCTGCTCAAGATCCTCGAGGGCACTGTCGCCTCGGTTCCGCCGCAGGGCGGGCGCAAGCACCCGCACCAGGAGTTCATTCAGGTCGATACGACCAACGTCTTGTTCATCGTCGCGGGCGCTTTCGCCGGCCTCGAGGAGATCATCTCGCAGCGGGCGGGCAAGAAGGGCATCGGCTTCGGCGCCCCGCTGCACAGCAAGGGCGACAACAAGAACCTGTTCAGCGAGGTGCTGCCCGAAGACTTGCACAAGTTCGGTCTGATCCCCGAGTTCATCGGCCGCCTTCCCGTCGTGGCGACAGTGACGCCGCTCGACCAGGTCGCGCTCATGGACATCCTGACGAAGCCGAAGAACGCGCTCATGCGGCAGTACCAGCGCATGTTCGAACTCGACGGCGTGGAGCTCGAGTTCGAGAACGACGCCCTCGAGGCCATCGCCGATCTGGCCGTGCTGCGCCAGACGGGTGCGCGCGGCCTCCGCGCCATCATGGAAGAGGTGCTCGGGCCGATCATGTTCGAGGTGCCGTCCGACGATCAGGTCGCCCGCGTCATCGTCACGCGCGATGCGGTGCTCAACAATGCGGCGCCCACCATCGTGCCGCGCGGCATCGTGCGCCAGGAGAAGTCGGCGTAAGTCGCGCCCGAATAACGCGCGCCGTGAGTCGTTCAGTCGTGGCAGGACTGGTTCCCGCGTGATCCAAGCGATCGTCGCCGGGCTGATCGGCGCGGTGACCGGGTTTGCGAGCTCGTTCGCCATAACCATCGCCGGTCTCCGCGCTGTCGGTGCAAGCGAGGAGCAGGCCGCGAGCGGCCTGCTGATTCTCTGCCTCTCGCAGGCGGCCATCTCGATGGTCTACTCGTGGCGGTACCGCATCCCTCTCAGCTTCGCGTGGTCGACTCCCGGTGCGGCGGTGCTCGTCGCCGGGGCGGCCGTGACCAACGACTTCTCGGCTGCCGTGGGCGCGTTCATCGTCTCCGGTGTGCTCATCGTGCTCACGGGACTCTGGCCCGCTCTCGCCCGGCTCATGACGTCGATCCCGAAGCCGATCGCCGGCGCGATGCTCGCGGGGACCCTGTTCCCGATGTGCCTCGCCCCGATCACAGCCTCCGTCTCGATCCCGGCGCTGGCACTTCCCGTCGTCGTCACCTGGCTGGTGCTCCAGCGCTCGTCCCCGCGCTGGGCGGTCGCGGCGGCGATGGTCGTGACGGCGGTCATGGTGGGCATCGCGGCCGGCTCCGACTGGCTCACGGGCGGTTCTCTCGCACCCGCCGTCACGCTCGTCGCGCCGTCCTTCGACCCGCTCGTCATCGTGAGCCTCGGAATCCCGCTCTACGTGGTGACGATGGCGGGGCAGAACGTGCCAGGGTTCGCCGTGCTGTCCACCTTCGGCTACCGCGACATCCCGGTGCGACCCGTGCTCATCGGCTCGGGGCTGCTGTCGGCGGCAGGTGCGTTCGCCGGAGGACACCAGATGAACCTCGCCGCACTCTCGGCCGCCATCATGGCGGGGCCCGACGCCCACCCCGATCCACGCGAGCGCTGGGTCGCCGGATTCAGTGGGGGAGCTACCTACGTTGTGCTCGGCCTCTGCGCGGGCCTCGCCTCCTCACTCGTGACAGCGGCGCCGCCGCTGCTCATCACCGCGGTCGCCGGACTCGCCCTCCTCGGAGCGTTCAGCGCTGGCATCGTGTCGGCGTTCGAGGAGCCGCAGCACCGGCTGGCCGCGGCGGTCACGCTGCTCGTCGTGGCATCCGGAGTCGTCATCGCGGGAATCGGCAGCGCCTTCTGGGGACTCGTCATCGGCCTCGTTGTGCTCTTCTGGCTGACGCCGCGGCGACCTCGCGCGGAGGCCGACACCGGGCTCGGCCCGTCCTGACCGGCGGGCACCCGTGCGCCGCTCGTCGCGCTGCTCGGTGACGCTCCCGATCGTCACCGACGGAGAGATCCCGGGGGACTGGGACGACTACTGGCGCCTCTTCGGTGTCCTTGCGATCCTCGACGTGCTCGGTTCGATCGTTCTGCCGGTAGCCGGGCGCTTCGTTCCTGACGAGCCCCTTCGATCGACCACTCAGCCGGATGCCACGGCTGGCACTTTTTCGAACGACGCGGGGTCCGCGGTACTCACGCTCGAGTTGCCCGCAGAACTGGAGGCGTTGCTCGTCGCGTCGTCCGCACCCAGTGGGGTATCGCGCGAGCGGGCCGCCGTGACGAGCGCCCCGCACCGTTTCGCTGCCGGATCGGACGGGGGCGGTCGGTTAACGGACAGCGCTCGTCCGATCGGGCAGCGCGTTGGCTGCGCAGCGGGCAACAGCCCGGACGCTACTCCTCCAGCCCGCGGCGCTTCAGCAGCGGCGCGATCTCCGCGTCGCGTCCGCGGAAGTCGCGGTACGCCTCGAGCGGATCCTTCGACCCGCCCACCCCGAGCAGCAGCGAGCGGAACCGGTCGCCGTTCGTCCTGGTCAGGCCGCCGTTGTCCTTGAACCACTCCACCGTGTCGGCGTCGAGCACCTCGCTCCAGATGTAGGAGTAGTAGCCCGCGTCGTAGCCGCCCCCGAAGGTGTGCGAGAAGTAGGTGCTCGAATACCGGGTCGGTACGGCGGGGTTGTCCAGTCCGACGGCGGCGAGGGTCGCGGCTTCGAAGGCCGCGACATCCGTTATCTCGGAAACGGCGCCTAGAGCGTGCCAGGACTGATCGAGCAGCGCCGCCGCGAGGTATTCGCTCGTGTGAAACCCCTCATTGAAAGCGGATGACGCGACGATGCTGTCGACGAACGTCTGCGGCATCGCCTCGCCCGACTCGTGGTGCACCGCGTAGTTGGCGAGGACCTCGGGCCAGAGCATCCACATCTCGTTGACCTGGCTCGGGAATTCAACGAAGTCACGATAGACGTTGGTGCCCGCGAACTTCGGGTAGGTGACCTGCGCGAAGAGCCCGTGCAGCGCGTGCCCGAACTCGTGGAACTGCGTCGTCACCTCGTCGAGGGTGAGGAGGGTGGGGGATCCCTCTGCGGGCTTCGGCACATTGAGGTTGTTCACCACGACGGTCGGCTCGCCGAGCAGCCGGTTCTGCGAGATGAGCGGGTTCATCCACGCGCCGCCGCGCTTCGAGTCGCGCGTGTAGAGGTCGAAGACGTAGAGGCCGACGGGCGAGCCGTCGTCGTTGCTGACCTCGAAAACGCGGGCGTCGGGGTGGTACGACACGAGGTCGGTGCGCTCGGCGAACGTCACGCCGTAGAGGCGGGTGGCGGCGAAGAATACGCCGGCGTGGAGCACGCGCTCGGCCTCGAAGTACGGGCGCATTGCGGCGGTATCGACGTCGTAGGTCGCCGCGCGCACCTGCTCGCTGTAGAACGCCCAGTCCCAGGCGGCGATCTCCTCGCCGGCGATCTCGCGCAGGCGCTCCTGCTCGGCGCGGGCGTTGCGCGCCGCGATCGGCGCCAGCCGCGTGAGCAGTCCGGCCACGGCCTCCGGCGTCTTCGCGGTCTCGTCGGCGGTCACGTACGCCGCGTGGCTGTCGAAGCCGAGCAGTGCGGCGCGTTCGGCGCGCAGAGTGGCGATGCGCAGCACGAGCTCGCGGTTGTCGAAGCCGTTGTCGCGGCTGCCGCGCGCGCGCGATGCGGTCATGATGTTTTCGCGCACGCGCCGGTCGGTGAGGGAGGAGAGAAACGGATGCCCCGTCGGCAACACCAGCGTGACGAGGTGCTTGCCCGTGAGACCGCGCTCGTGAGCAGCCTCCGCGGCGGCGGAGATCTCGCCCTCCGACAGCCCGTCGAGGTCTGCGACGTCGTCCAAGACCACAGCGAGGTCGTTGGTGTCGGCGAGCAGGTTCTTCACGTAGCGCGTCGTCAGGGTGGACAGTTCGCGGTTGTACTCACGCAGGCTCACCTTCTCATCGTCGCTGAGTGCGGCGCCGGCGATCGTGAACTCGGCGTGGTAGCGCTCGACGAGGTAGCGCGACTCGGCGTCGAGTTCGAGTTCGTCGAGCCGCGAGTGGATCGCCGCAATGCGCTCGTAGAGCGCCGAGTTCAGCCTGATGGCGTCGCTGTGCGCGGCATACAACGGCGCGATCTCTTCTTCGAGCTCATTGCTGAAGTTGGAGCTGTCTGCGGAACTCTTGTTGTAGAAGACCGCCGAGACCCGACCGAGCACGCGTCCGCCCCTCTCGAGCGGCACGAGGGTGTTCTCGACGGTCGGAGGCTCGGTCGAGCGGGTGATCGCCGCGACCTCGGCGAGCTGCTCGGTGAAGCCGCGGTCAAAGGCCGGGCGGTAGTGCTCGTCAGCTATTTCGGCGAAGGGAGGCAGGCCGAAGGGGAGCGTGCTCTCGGCGAAGAACGGGTTGGTCATCGAACCACTCTAGGCGGGGGACGATTGCGCCCGTCTAGAAGTGGTCGTCCTCCGCGCCGTCGAACGTGACGTGCACACCGCCCGCCGCATCGACGCGAATCACGGTGCCGTCGTCGAGTTCGACGACAGGGCGTCCCTCGAGCCAGGTGAGCGTCCAGCGCCATTGGCTCGTGTCGACCTCGGCGAGCTGCGACTCGACGTCGCGGATCGCGAGCACGACGGGCGGCGCGAGGCGGTCAGGCACCGCGCCGCCGACATTCCACCGGGTTCCGAGTTGCATCACGCCTCCGTCGGTGCCGCGTTGGCCGCCACGGCGGCTGGGACTGCCTCGACGGGCTGCTCGGCGAGAACGATGTCGCTCACCGAGACGGAGTCGGCCTCGACGAAGGTCACCGTTTCGATGCGGCCCACCCCCTGCAGGTCTTCGAGCCCGAGCTCGAGCATGGCAGGCCCGGAGATGGTCGCCGAGGTGACGAGTGTCTTCTGCGACGCCTTCGCGTCGGTCTTCGCGCGGCGGATGCCGATGAGCGCCTCGCTCACGAGCGGCAGCAGGCCGGTGGGCTCCGGCGCGCCGCCTGGCACCACCGGCCACGCGGCGGTGTGCACCGAGGTGTCGTGGGTCCAGCTCCACACCTCCTCGGTCGCGAACGGGATGAACGGGGCGAACAGGCGCAGCAGCACGTTGACCGCGGTGCGCAGCGTCACCACCGCCGACGCCTGGCCCTCGGGCGACGCGGAGCCGTAGGCGCGCTCCTTGACGAGCTCGAGGTAGTCGTCGCAGAAAACCCAGAAGAAGTGTTCTGTGGTCTCGAGCGCGCGCGCGTGGTCGAATTCGTCGAACGCCTTGGTGGCCGTCGCGACGACGCGGTTGAGCTCGGCGAGCAGGTCGATGTCGAGGTCTTCGGTCACGCCCGCGTCGCCCTGCGGCTGCTCGAAGGAGTACACGAACTTCGCGGCGTTGAGCACCTTGATGGCCAGACGGCGACCGATCTTGATCTGCTTCGGATTCTGCGGGTCGAACGCGGCGTCGGTTCCCAGGCGAGAGGATGCCGCCCAGTAACGCACGGCGTCGGAGCCATGGTCATCGAGCATGCCCTTGGGGGTCACGACGTTGCCCTTCGACTTGGACATCTTCTTGCGGTCGGGGTCGACGATGAAGCCGCTGATGCCGGCGTTGGCCCACGGCGAGACGCCGGACTCCTGCTCGGCGCGCAGGACGGTGGAGAACAGCCAGGTGCGGATGATGTCCTGCCCCTGGCTGCGGAGCGAGTACGGGAACACGAGGTCGAAGAGCTCGGGGTCGGTCTCCCAGCCGCCGGCGATCTGCGGCGTCAGCGAGGAGGTCGCCCAGGTGTCCATGATGTCGACCTCGCCGGCGAAACCGCCCGGCTGGTTGCGCTGGCTCTCGACGAACCCGGGGGCCGTTTGCGAGGCGGGGTCGACGGGCAGCATGTCCTCGGTCGGAACGACGACGTCGCCCTTCTCGCCGTTCTCGTCGAGCTCGTACCAGACGGGGATCGGCACGCCGAAGAAGCGCTGGCGGGAGATGAGCCAGTCGCCGGTGAGGCCGCCGACCCAGTTGTCGTAGCGGACACGCATGTGGTCGGGAACGAAGGTGATCTCCCGCCCGCGCTCGACGAGCGTCTGGCGCAGCTCCGGGTCGCGCGCGCCGTTGCTGATGTACCACTGCAGGGTGTAGATGATCTCGAGCGGTCGGTCGCCCTTCTCG
>JAODAY010000322.1 GCA_025463665.1 Microbacteriaceae bacterium | reverse complement strand
ACATCACGCCGAGGTAGTTGTTCACCAGCTGCAGCGGCTCATCGATGAGTCCCGCCTCGAGCAGGAACCGGTTGAGCCAGCCCTGGCGTCCGGCGAAGATCAGCAGTCCCTGCGCGGTGAGCACGGTGCCGAGGGTGATCGGCAGCACGAGAAGCGTCTGCAGGTTCCTCTTGCCCCGGAACTTGCCGCGAAGCTTGAAGGCGATCGGAATCGAGATCAGCACGTTGAACAGCGCCGCCGGCAGCGCCAGCCTCAACGTGAGCCAGACCGAGTCGAAGATGAAGTCGTCGCCGAAGAACGCGAAGTAGTTGGCAAGGATGCCGCCGCCCCACTGTTCCTGCGTCGCCGGAAGCGGCTGGAAGGTGAGCCCGATGCCGTAGGCGAACGGGTAGACGAACAGCGCGATCGCGAACACGATCGCGGGCACCAGCAGCCAGAGCTTGGGGTCGATCCCCCGCTCGGCGAGCCGGTGCTTGAGGCTCGCCGAGCTCCTTCTCGAGGAGCGCGTCTCTGTGGTCATCCGCGCACCTCGGCGAGTTCCCGCTGCTCGTTCGACATCGCGTCGAGGTTGCTGGCGTAGACGAGCACGCGCGACGGCTCGACCGCGAGGGTCACCATCGAGCCGGGCACGGGAGCCGACTCGGCGTGCACGAAGAGGTTCTGGCCCGAGGTCGTCGTCGCGCCGACCGCGAATTCACGGCCCTGGTACTCGACGACGGTGACCTGCGCCTCGATGGTGTTGCGGCCGCCAGCCGACTCCCCCTCGCGCAGCACGAGCAGGTCGGACGGCCGGATCGCGACGCGCACGGTGTCGCCGACGGATGCCGACTGCACGAGCTTGGCCGTGAGGTCGAGACCCGCGCCGCCGACTCGGGCGGTGTCGCCCGAGATCGACTCGACCGTGAGGTCGATGAGGTTGCGGTAGCCCATGAAGTCGGCGACGTGCCAGTTGTTCGGGTTGTTGTGCAGTTCCTCGGGGGTGCCGACCTGCTGCACCCGGCCCTCCCGCAGCACGACGAGTCGGTCGGCGAGCGAGAGCGCCTCCTCCTGGTCGTGCGTCACGTAGACGGTCGTGAGACCGAGGGACTGGTGCAGTCGACGAATCTCGGTGCGCATCTCGAGCCGCAGTTTCGCGTCGAGGTTCGACAGCGGCTCGTCCATGAGCACGAGACGCGGCTCGAGCACGACGGCGCGGGCGATCGCGACGCGCTGCTGCTGGCCGCCGGAGAGCTGGCCGGGCAGCTTCTTCGCGTGCTCCTCCAGCTTGACGAGGGCGAGGCCCTCGGCGACGCGACGCGTGATCTCCGCCTTGGAGAGGTTGCGCATCTGCAGGCCGAACGCGATGTTCTTCTCCACCGTGAGGTGGGGAAACAACGCGTAGTTCTGGAAGACCATGCCGAAGTCGCGCTTCTCGGAGGGAAGCGTGTCTACTCGCTTGCCGTCGATGAGAATCTCACCGTGCGTGAGCGGGAGGAGCCCGGCGAGGCAGTTGAGCGCGGTGGATTTTCCGCAACCCGACGGTCCGAGCAGGGCGATGAACTCGCCCGCCCGGATCGTCAGGTTGAGGTCGACCAGTGCGTCACGACCCCCGAACCTGCGTCCGACATTCCTGAGTTCAAGTTCTGTGAACGCGCTAGCCGAGAGGGACATTTTTCTACTGCTCCTGGAACTTGCCTGAGCCGACTTCGCGGTCCCAGATGTCGAATGCGGTGACGAGAGCTGCCGGTTCGAGCGGGGTGGTCTTCGGCATTTCCTCGATGAGGTCGTCGTACCAGTCGCGACCGAATTCCTTGATCACGTCCTGGCTCGCCTGTGGGGCCTTGTCGAGCGTTGCGCCCTCGATGGCCGGGCCGGGGTAGAAGTAGCCGGCGTCGTACGCCATCGCGTTCACCTCGGGAGTGAGCATGTACTGCAGCAGCAGCAGGATCGCCGACATCTTGTCGGCGGTCTGACCCTCCGGAACAACCGCGTAGTGCGCGTCGGTGACCCAGGTGAAGTCGTCGAAGGCCGCGGCCTCGATGCCGGCAGGCATCTGGGCGAGCGCGCGAGGGTTGATGTCCCACCCGGTGGTGGTGGGAATCATCGACCACGTGCCATCCGCAACGTTTGCGACGACCTGGCCGGTGCCGGTCGGGTAGTTGTCGATCGTGGTGCCGATCTCCTTCAGGAACTCCCACGTCTTGTCCCAGCCGTCGACCGGGTCGCTCGGGTCTTCATCGCCGAGAATGTAGGGCAGTCCCTGCAGGAAGGTGCGGCCGGGTCCGGAGTTGGCGGGGCGCGCATAGCCGAACTTGCCCGGGTTCTCCTTGGCCCACTCGAGCAGTTCCTCGGGGGTGGTCGGTACGTCTTTCACCACGGCGGGGTCGTACTGCAGCAGCGGACCTGACGGGTAATAGGTGGTGACGACGCCGAATCCCTCGGCGAGCTCCTGCATGTCGGCCGCCGGCTCGATGTAGTCGCCCTGGTTGGACAGGCGATCGCCGTACTCGTCGACGAGCGGGATCCACAGGTCCTGGCCGATGCCGGCCGAGAGGCCGTCGGTGCCGGTCATGACGAGGTCGATGGAGAGGCTGCCGCTGTCGACCTGCGGCTTGATGGTGCCCACGAGGTCGGGCGCTCCCGCGCTCTCCCACGTGACGGCCGAGACGACGTCGGGGTTGTCCTTGACGAAGGCGTCGACCATCGGGCCGGTGAGCTTCTGGTTGCCTGCGACGTCGAGGATGTTGAGCGTCACGGGTGCCGAGGGCTTGTCTGGCACGTCGCTGGCGTTCGTCGCGGCCGGAGCCGCCGGGCCGGAGTTCGGAGCCGAGCAGCCGGCGAGGGCCATCGCCGTGATTACGACGGCAGAGGCGAGATATGTACTCTTTCGAGCGCGCATATCGTGTTCCTTCCTTCTCTGAGTGATTCCAGACATCACTGTCTGGAAGCTGTGGTGGGTTGTGTGCGGGTGTGGTGCGGTGATGGTGCCCGCGCCGTGGTGGGCGCGACGCCGGTGGACTGACGGATGACGAGTTCGACGGCGACGTCGGGAACCCGGTGACTGTGTTCCGTGCGGCCGAGCACGATGTCGAGCAGCATGTCGACGCTCGCTCGCCCGATCGCGATGCGCGGAAAGTCGACGGTGGTGAGATGGGGCCAGACGTGGGTGGCGACGGGCACGTTGTCGATGCCCGCGACGCTGATGTCATCTGGCACCGAGTAGCCGCGCTGGCGCAGCCTGTCGACGAGGCCGACGGCCATGAGGTCGTTGAAGGCGACGACGGCGGTGACTCCGCTCGCGATCACCACGTCGCCGGCCTCGATTCCGCCGGAGAAGTAGGGAGCGAAGTTGCCGAGCTCGACGAGCTCCAGGTCGGATGACTCGTGCCCGAAGGCCGCGAAAACCTGCGAGCGCTCGCTGTTCGACCACGAGGTGACGGGGCCGGCGGCGTAGGCGATGCGACGGTGGCCGAGCGCGACGAGATGGCGCAGCACCGCGCGCAGCCCGCCGCCGTTGTCGAAGGTGACGGAGGGAATTCGCTCGAGGCGGCGGTTGATGAGCACGAGCGGCACCTCGCCCGCGAAGCGACGCACGGCGTCGTCGGAACTGCGCGCGGAGCACATGACGATGCCGTCGACCTGCGTGGCGAGACTGCGCACGGCCTCCGCCTCCATGGCGGGGGTCTCGTCGGTGTCGGCCACGAAGACCGCGTAGCCGGCCTCGCGGGCCCTCGACTGTACCCCCTTGGAGACGGAGCCGAAGAAGGGGTTCTCGAGGTCGGGAACGATGAGGCCGATGTTGCCGGTGCGGCCGGTGATGAGTCCGCGGGCCGCACGGTTCGGCCGGTAGCCCATGGCGTCGGCGGTGGTCTGCACACGCAGCCGGGTCGCCTCGTTGACTTTGTCTGGCGCGGCCAGAGCGCGCGACACGGTGGAGATCGACACCCCCGCCGCCTTGGCGACGTCACGGATCGTCACAGCCATCTCAACACCACCTTGTGTCAGTCGGACACCCAGCGGGTGCCAATGCGATCATTCTGCAAGCCTTTTCAGTCGCACGTCAAGGATGAGTTTCGATCCGGGCCATCACAGGGCGAAGGGCTATTGCCGATCCGCGTCATACCGCTAGGGTTGAGCCCACGTGCCGCCGCTCCCCGCGCTCTCGCCGGGTGAACGGACTGAAACAAGCACGTTTTTGTTTCAATGAGGAGGCAAATTGTGGCGATGACACCGTGGACGCTTCACGAGGACAGGGCGCTGCCCACCGAACCGGGCCAGCGCGGCATCGCCCGGGAGATCTACCGCGCGATAGCGGATCTGCCCATCATCTCGATGCATGGCCACATCGACGCGGGCGCGATCCGGCGCAACGAGTCGTTCGGCGATCCGGCCGAACTGTTCATCATCCCCGACCACTACCTCGTGCGCATGCTCGTATCGCAGGGTTATCAGCACCACGAACTCGGGGTGCGGCCGCTCGACGACGGAGCACCCGTCGAGACGGATCACCGCCTCATCTGGCGTCGCTTCGCCGAGAACTGGAAGCTGTACCGGGGCACCCCCACCAGGTACTGGCTCGAGCACGAGCTCGTCGAGATCTTCGGGGTCACCACCCGGCCGTCGGCCGAGACCGCAGACGAGATCTACGACCAGCTCGCCGAGACCCTGGCCAGGCCCGAGTTCCGCATCCGGGCGCTGTTCGACCGCTTCAACATCCAGATGCTCAGCACGACCGACGCTCCGGCCGCCGACCTCGCCGACCACGCGGCGCTCGCCGCGGAGGGCTGGGGCGAGCGCGTCGTGCCGACCTTCCGCCCCGACGTCCTGTTCTACCCGGACCGCACGGGGTGGCGCGCCGGAATCGACGCCCTCGCCCAGGCGAGCGGCGTCGACGTCCACGACTACCCGAGCTTCCTCGACGCGATCCGACAGCGCAGGCTCGCGTTCGTCGCCGCCGGCGCGCTCGCGACCGACCACGGCCACCTCACCGCGAACACGACACCTCTCGCGCGGGTCGAGGCCGAGCGCACCTTCGCCGCGGCGATGTCCGGCCCCGTCGATGCCGTGCGGGCAGAGGCCTTCGCCGGCAACATGCTCTTCGAGAGCGCACGGATGTCGCTCGACGACGGTCTCGTGATGCAGTTGCATCCCGGGGTGCAGCGCGATCACTCCGCCGCCGTTCTCGCGGGCTACGGGCCAGACAACGGCTTCGACATTCCCCGACAGGTGGAGTTCACGAGGGCGCTGCGGCCGCTCCTCGAGGCGTTCGGGCTCGACCCGCGCTTCCGGCTCATCCTCTTCACGATCGACGAGACGGTGTACTCCCGCGAACTCGCGCCCATCGCCGGGGCCTACCCCTCGGTGAAGCTCGGCGCCCCGTGGTGGTTCCTCGACTCCCCGGGCGGCATGGCGAGGTTCCGGGAGCTCACGACCGAGACGGCGGGCTTCTACAACACGAGCGGATTCGTCGACGACACCCGCGCCTTCGCGTCCATTCCGGCGCGCCACGACCTCGCGCGCCGGGTCGACGCCGGCTTTCTGTCGAAGCTCGTCGCCGAGCACCGGCTCGGGCTCGACGAGGCCGTAGAGACCGCGATCGACCTCACACACACGCTGCCGCTCGCCTCCTACGCGCGCCGCGACTAGTCAGCATTCGAGAAAGAGCCCACTGTGAGCACCATCACCAGCGCCGAGGTCTTCGTCACGAGCCCAGGCCGCAACTTCGTCACCCTCAAGGTCACGACCTCCGACGGTGTCACCGGCCTCGGCGACGCGACCCTCAACGGGCGTGAACTCTCGGTCGTCTCCTACCTGCGCGACCACGTCGCTCCCCTGCTCATCGGGCGGGACCCGCAGCAGATCGAGGACACCTGGCAGTACCTCTACCGGGGCGCCTACTGGCGGCGCGGACCCGTGACCATGGCGGCGATCGCCGCCGTCGACGTCGCACTCTGGGACATCAAGGGCAAGGTCACCGGTCAGCCCGTCTATCAGCTGCTCGGCGGCGCCTCCCGCCGCGGCGCCCTCGCCTACGGGCACGCATCGGGAAGCGACATCCCGTCACTGCTCACCTCGATTCGCAACCACCTCGATCAGGGCTTCGCGGCGATCCGCATCCAGACCGGCGTGCCGGGCCTCGGCCAGGTGTATGGCGTCGCGACAGACCAGAAGGCCGGCGAGCGCTACGACTACGAGCCGGCGAAGCGCTCGGCGCGGCCGATCGAGGAGGAGTGGGACACCAGGGCCTACCTGCGGCACGTGCCCACCATCTTTCAGGCGGTGCGCGAGGAGTTCGGGTTCGCGCTGCCGCTGCTGCACGACGCCCACCACCGCCTGACCCCCAACGAGGCGGCGATCCTCGGCAAGTCGCTCGAGCCGTACGACCTGTTCTGGCTCGAGGACTGCACGCCGGCCGACAACCAGGAGTCGCTGCGCCGGGTGCGCGCGCAGACCAGCACCCCGCTCGCGATCGGCGAGGTCTTCAACTCGGTGCACGACTACCGCACGCTCATCACCGAGCAGCTCATCGACTACGTGCGCAGCGCCGTCACCCACACCGGCGCCATCTCGGCGCTCAAGAAGATCATGGACTTCGCGGCGATCTACCAGATCAAGTCGGGCTTCCACGGGCCGACAGACATCTCGCCCGTGGGCATGGCCGCGGCGCTGCACCTCGACATGGCGATCCACAACTTCGGTATCCAGGAGTACATGAAGCACTCGGATGCCACACTCGAGGTGTTCGAGTCGAGCTTCACGTTCTGCGGCGGCCTGCTGCTTCCCGGGAACAACCCCGGGCTCGGCGTCGAGTACAACGAGGAGCTCGCGGCGACCCACGACTACACGCCCGCCTACCTGCCCGTGA
>JAODAY010000244.1 GCA_025463665.1 Microbacteriaceae bacterium | reverse complement strand
GACGGCAGCAGCAGTTTCGTGTCGGGCTGGTGGCCGACCTTGACGCCCGCGTGGATTCCCAGGATGGAGATGAACCGGGCGAAGATGTGGGCGGTCGTGATGAAGAGCAGGGTGGATGAACCGGGGTGAACGACGTCCTTCATGACAACCGCGGCATTGCGGGTCAGTTCGACGAAGTTCGAGTGCGTGAGAATGACTCCCTTGGGTCGACCGGTCGACCCCGAGGTGTAGATCAAGGTGGCGATGTCGGAGCCGACGGCGAGATTGCGACGGCGTTCGACCTCCTCGTCAGGAACGGAACCACCGGCGGCGGCCAGCTTGTCGAGGTCGCCGAGGTTCACCTGCCAGGTTTTGGTGATGTCGGGCAGATCCCCGCGGATCTCGTCGAACCGGGCGAAGTGGTCGGCAGTCTCGACGATGATCGCCGTTGCGCCCGAGTCGGTGAGGTTCCACTGCACCTGCGCTGGGGAGGACGTTTCGTAGATCGGCACCATGACGGCACCGGTGAACCACAGCGCGAAGTCGACCAGGGTCCACTCGTAGCGGGTCTTGCACATGAAGCCGACCTTTTCGCCCGGCTCGATGCCGTGCGCGATGAAGCCCTTGGCGAGGGCCACGACCTGAGCGAGAAACTCGGCGCTCGTGACGTCGCTCCAGCCGCCGGCGGCCGTGGGGAGGGCGAACAGGGGCTCGTTCGGTGTGAGGGCGACACGCGTGACCAGCAGGTCTGTCGCGTTGGCCGAGGGGTCGGGTTCCACCACTGGCGGGACGAAGTATTCTTTCACGGTAACTCCTTTGGCACCGGCGCGGACTGCAGTAATCCACTGTAACTCGTTTTTCGCTCAGGATCGCCGCCAACTCGCTACACCCCGCCTCGATAACTAGACTCGGTGCTCGTGCATGCCATTGGAATAGATATCGGCGGAACCAAGATCGCCGGAGCCCTCGTCACCGAATCGGGCGCCATCGTCTCGGAATACCGCCAGCCGACGCCCGCCGGATCCCCCGAGGAGATCGTGCGACTCGTCATCGCCATGATCGAGCGGCTCTCCGCGGGTCACGAGGTGGCCGCGGCCGGTGTCGCGGCGGCGGGTTTCGTCGACAGCGGCCAGTCCACGGTCTATTACGCACCGAACATCAACTGGCGCAACGAGCCACTGCAGCGACTCATCTCCGAGCGTGTGGCGCTGCCGATCACGATTGACAACGACGCGAACGCCGCAGGCTGGGCCGAGTTCCGGTTCGGAGCCGGCCGCACGGTGACCGACATGACCATGCTCACGATCGGCACGGGCGTCGGCGGCGCCATCGTCACGCAGGGCGGGCTCTTTCGCGGCGGTTTCGGCACCGGGGCCGAACTCGGCCACCTCCGCGTGGTTCCGGACGGTCTGCCGTGCGGCTGCGGTGCCCGCGGCTGTATCGAGCAGTACGGCTCCGGTCGCGCCCTGCTCCGCATGGCCAACGCCATCGCCGATGCCGGCGGCATCGGCCTCTCGCTTGCCGAGGCGCGCGCGGCGCACGGGGGACTCAACGGCACGATCGTGGGCGAGTTCATCGCGGCGGGCGACCCTGGAGCGGTGCACGCGCTGCAGGAGCTCGGCCGCTGGCTCGGCCAGGCCTGCGCATCCCTCAGCGCGGTGCTCGACCCGCAGCTCTTCGTCTTCGGCGGCGGCGTGGCGATAGCCGGTGACCTGTTGCTCGACCCCGTCCGCGAGGCCTACTTCCAGCACCTGCCGGCACGGGGCTACCACCCGGAGCCCGCGTTCGTCACGGCGGAACTCGTCAACGACGCGGGTGTCGTCGGCGCGGCCGACCTAGCCCGACTGCACGCGACCTCGCGTTAGAGTGGAGCGCGCCTAGTCACCCGGCCGGGCGGAGAGAGATAACGATGTTCTACTGGTTTATGAAGAATCTCGTGGCTGGTCCGATCCTGAAAACGGTGTTCAGGCCATGGGTCACGGGAGTGGAGAACATCCCCAAGACGGGCGGTGTCATCCTGGCGAGCAACCACCTCTCGTTCATCGACTCCGTGTTCCTGCCGCTCGTGATCGAGCGCCGCATCTTCTTCCTGGCCAAAAGCGACTACTTCTCCGGCAAGGGGATCAAGGGCGCGATGACCAAGGCCTTCATGAACGGCACCGGCATGCTCCCGATCGACCGGTCGGGCGGCAAGGCCTCCGAGGCCTCCCTCAACACCGGTCTCCGGGTGCTGCACGAGGGCGAGGTGCTCGGCATCTATCCGGAGGGCACACGCAGTCCGGACGGCAAGATGTACCGCGGCCGCACCGGTGTCGCCCGCATGATACTCGAGGGCGATGTTCCCGTCGTCCCCGTGGCGATGATCGACACCGAGAAGGTCATGCCGATCGGCAAGCGCATCCCCAAGGTGCGCCGCATCGGCATCGTCATCGGTGAGCCGCTCGACTTCAGCCGGTTCAAGGGACTCGAATCGGACCGGTTCATCCTGCGCTCGATCACCGACGAGATCATGTACGAACTGAACCGCATCAGCGGCCAGGAGTATGTCGACGTGTATGCCTCGAGTGTCAAGGACAGCATCGGCTCCTCGAGCCGCTGAGCGTCGCCGGCGCACACCGGCGTGCGCTCCCTCGACCCGATAGGCTCATTTGTCGGGCGATCGCGCCCGCTGTTTCACCCGTATTCACAAAACCGAAGGAAGCCCCAGTGGTAGACCCGTCAGAACAAGTCATTCTCGCCGATCCCTCAGTGATCGCGGGTCTCGACTATTGGCGCGAACTGCCCATCAAGCAACAGCCCGAGTGGCCGGATGCCGCGGCCGTCGCCGCGGCGTCGCGCCAGATCGCGAGCTTTCCGCCCCTCGTGTTCGCCGGCGAGGTCGACGACCTGCGTGGCAAGCTCGCCTCCGCCGCCGCGGGCAACGCGTTC
>JAODAY010000212.1 GCA_025463665.1 Microbacteriaceae bacterium | reverse complement strand
TATCGGCTTACTTTTTTCGAGACGTTGAGTCGGTCCTCGATCGCGTCGAGCGCGTTCTCGAGCGTTGCACGCTGCGCGTGGATCCTGCTCTCGATGGCATCGGTCATGACTAGTCCCGCTTTCCTGTGCCCTTGATGGCATTCACGTCTTTTTTGACACTGTCGATGGTCTCGGTCGGCACCGGTGGGGCCCCGCGTTTGAGCTGCTTCACGCCGATCATGACCAGCACCGCCGTGACGATGAGCAGCACGACGCCGACAATGAGCGCGGCGAGCCACACCGGAAGCGCCTCGGCGATGCCGGCGACGGCCGCGGCGAGAAGTACCTGGAACGCGAAGAGTGCAATGACGGCACCGGCAACGACAAGGCCAACACCCACCCCGAGGAGCTTGGCCTTCTCCACCAGTTCGGTCTTGAGCAGCTCGACCTCACTGCGGATGAGATCGGTGAGGTAGCCGGGAAGATCGGCGATGAGCTTGAACAGCGACCGACGTGACCCTTCTTGTTCGCTCACGGTCGTCTACTCGGTGGTGTTCTGGGCAACGCTCGGGTTGACGGGCGTCTTGCGGGCGTTCTTGTCCGATTTCTTTGAACCGGAAACCTGCGACACGACCTTCTTGGCGCCCTTGCCCAAGAGTCCGGCGACCTCGGGGGCCTTGTCCTTCACGAAGCCCTCGGCCTCGTCGAACTGGTGCTGCACGCGCGGGTCGCTCCACAACTTTCCGGCGGCGCGCTTGATGTCTTCGTAGCGGCCGCGCCCGGCACGAGCACCAAGAACGTAGCCGATTCCAATACCGGCGGCCAAAAGGATCTTGCCTTTCATGGTTCTCTCCGTTTTCGTTTCGTGTGTTTGGTTCAGCGTAGCCCGCTACCCGGCTGAGTCCCGGAGTAGCGTCTGCGCTTGCGTGATCGAATACCCGATGATATTCGCAAGGCCGGTTCCCGCGGCAACCTCTCCGATCAGCACTATCCCATCGGGTGCCACCTCGGTCGAGCCGGGTCGTCGCCACTGCACGCGGGCGAAGTCCAGAAGCGCGCCGCGCTCGAGCGGCACACCGAGGAGGGCCGCGGCATCCGTCCTGGCCACCTCGGCGAGGTCGTGCGGGTCCTCCCGGTACGACAGGCGCACGACGTGCTTCCCGCCCGCGCGTTCGGCGAGCCACGCCCACTTGGCCGTCGCGTGGGTGAGGGCGCGTGCCCGCACCAGCGACGAGCCGCGGGCGACGAGAACGCCGGTGCCGCGCGGGTGGGCGTCGAGTTCCGGGGCGTCGAGCACGAGAGTCGCGAGGGTCACGACGCGGTCGGCGTCGCCCGTGCGTTCGAAGAACCCCGGTGCCGCCACGACGACCTGTCCCTCGAGAATCTCGGCACCGATCGTGACGCGACCCGGTTCGACTCTGGTGACGCGGCTGCCGAGGCGGATGTCCGCGCCGAAGCGCTCGATGTCGGCGATGAGCTCGTCGACGATGCGGGTCAGTCCCCCGCGCACCCCGGCGACGGCCGATCCGGCCGGCGCAGTTGCGCGCAGCGACCGCACGGCGCGAGCGAGCGAGCCCTCCCGCCGCAGGGCCGGCAGCAGGTGCGGCGAGACCCGTTCGAGCAGCAGGTCGTCTGGCGACGCGGAGTGCACCCCCTCGACGATGGGCGCGACGAGCTTCTCGAGAACGTCGTCTCCCATGCGGCGGCGCACGAGCTCGCCGAGCGTTCGGGACTTCGACGCGACGGTGCCGGGCATCAGCGCGTCGACGACGAAGGCGCGCAGGGCGGCGCCGGTGCCGATCACGTTGATGACGTCGGTCGCCACCGGCGATCCCGGGATGCCGAGCATGCTGGTGCCCGGAAGCGGCAGCGCGGGGCCGTCGGCGGGCTGCAGCCACGCTCCCGCCGGGTTCGGGGCGACGATCTCGTCGCCGAGGCCCAGGTCACGCACGAGCGCCTCGACGGTGCCGCCGCGGGTGGCGTAGCTCTCCGCTCCCGCGTCGAGCACGATGCCGCCCACGGTGTGCCTCGCGACGCTGCCGCCCAGGCGGTCGGATGCCTCGACGAGCGTGACACTGACGCCCTCGAGCAGCAGCGTGCGGGTGAACACGAGGCCGGCGATTCCGCCGCCCACGACGACGACGTGATTCATCCCGCGTGGACCTGCTCGACGATGCGGGTGAGCACGTCGGGGTCGGTGTCTGGAGGAACGCCGTGGCCGAGGTTGAGCACGTGCGCCGGCGCCTCGCGGCCGCGGTCGATCACGTCTGAGACGTGCGCGGCGAGCACCTTGGCCGGGGCGCCGAGCAGCGCGGGGTCGAGATTGCCCTGCAGCGGCACCCGGCCGCCCAGGCGGCGGTTGGCCTCGTCGAGGGGGATGCGCCAGTCGACACCCATGACGTCTGCACCGATGTCGCGCATAGCCGCGAGCACCTCGTTGCTGCCGACGCCGAAGTGCACCTTCGGCACGTCATAGCCGCGCAGCGCCGAGAGCGCGCGCTTCGAGTGGGGCGCGACGCGGCGCACGTACTGCTGCTCGCTGAGCGATCCGACCCAGGAGTCGAAGAGCTGCACGGCGGATGCACCGGCGAGCACCTGGGCCTCGAGGAACGCCCCGCTGACGTCGGCGCAC
>JAODAY010000204.1 GCA_025463665.1 Microbacteriaceae bacterium | reverse complement strand
ACGCAGCCTCGAAGCACGCGGCCTCGAAGCACGCGGCCTCGAAGCACGCAGCCTCGAAGCGGACGGCGCCGCAGAACACGGCACCGATACAGTCACCATCGAAACCGACGGCACCGACGCGCGCAGCGCCGCATTCGGGATGGGGCAAGCCAGCGGGGCCCGTGACGCCGACGCCGGCAAGTCGGTGACCGCATGAGCCGCCGTCAGCCGGTGGTCGTCGGCCTTTTCGTCGGCCTCATGGTCGGTCTCGTGGTGGCCGTCATCGCCTCGCACCTCACGGCGGTGGGCTACCGTGCCGCGAAGACCGCGGCGACGGCGGCCTCGGCTGCCGCGACCTCGATCGTGGGCGAGCCATACCAGGGAGATCCGGCCCAGGAGGCACGTCTCGTGCAGTCAGAGTCGGAGCGTCTCGTCTACGTGCGCACCGTCGCCGCCGCCGCACGGTGGAACGACGCCATCACCGAGGGGCCATACCGCCTTCGCACGGGTCCCGTCTACACGCTCGTGCTTCCCGCCCGCCCGGCTCCTTACACCCTCGCCGATCTGCAACAGCTCGCCCCCGAGACATTCGTGGTGCAGCCGAACGGCGCGTACCTCCTCTCGGAGAGCATCATCGTGCTCGCCGGGGCCACACTCGAGCTCGCCCCACCCGAAGGTTCGATGCAGCCACAGCGGCCGGGCCCCACGCTTGCCGAGCCCGGTGTCGAGCTGCGGCTCGAGAGCAACGAAGAGTCGTTCGTCTCCATCGTCACGATGGGCGGCTCGCTGTCGGTGGCCGGCACCGCAGAGGCACCGGTCGTCATGACCAGCTGGAACAGCACGCTCGGCGCCTACGACGCCCGAACCGGTGACGGACGCTCCTACGTGCGCGTCATCGGCGGCCACGCAACGCTGTCGAATGCGACCATCAGCCACCTGGGCTTCTGGAGCGGAAACACGGGCGGCCTTTCGCTCACCGGAACGGATGTGTCGGGCAACTTCAATGCGACCGAGAATCCGGATGCCTCGGGGTCGCAGAATATCGCGGGCGCCCAGCTGCTGCCTCCCGGTGCGGTGGAGAATCCGGCTACGGCGCCCGAGTACAGCTTCGTCTCGGCTGGAATCGACAACGTCAGCCTCATCGGAAACGCGTTCGGACTCTTCGTCACGAGCGCCGACGGGGTAGTGGTGCGCAACTCCACCATCTCGCAGAGTCTCGTCGACGGTCTGGTCTTCCACCGCTTCGTGACCGACAGCTCGGTCACCCACACGGTGTCGGAGGACAACGCGGTCGACGGCTTCTCGCTCGCGCGGTCGAGCGCCGAGGTGGCATTCACCCGGGTGACGGCCGAGGGCAACGGGCGCAACGGCATGACCCTCGACGGCGAGTCGCTCGCGACCGGTCCGAGCGCCACGGGCACGGCCGTCGAACACTACGGCGACAACATCGTGACGAACAGCACGTTCGCGGACAACGCGCGGTACGGGGTGGAGATCCGCGGGGGAGACAACCTCGTGGTGAGCTCGAGCGAGTTCACGGGCAACGAGAGCGGAGTGGTCGTCAGCGAGGCGGCATCCGACGTGCACATCACTGACAACGAGTTCGACGACCAGACGCGTCAGTCCGTCGCCGTGCGCGACACGGTCGGTGGCGCGGAGGTGACCGGAAACGTGATCCAGGGTGGCGACACGGGCGTCTATGTGCGCAACGCCGCCGCGGAGGTCGCCGACAACGATATCGACGCGGTGTCGAACCACGGGATCAGCCTCATCGGCGACGTGGGGGACACCGCCGTCTCAGACAACGAGGTCGCCGGCTTCGGTCGGGTGCCGATCTATACGGAGGAGTCGATCGGCGGCACGGTCGGCGAGAATTCGACGAGGGACTGGCGTCCCGCGATGTCGCTCCAGACGATCGTCGACTCCGTCTTTCAGCCGCTCACGCTCGTCTGGCTCACCCTCGGACTCATCGTGCTCGTCACCGCCGTCATTCCGGCCGGTCAGCGTCGTACCTCGATCAAGCACCCCTATGCCGAGCGCGTGCCGCTGACCTCCTACTCGCGCGGAGTCGTGAGCCGCGACTCGATCGCGCGGCCCAGCCCCTCGGGCGCGCGGGCCCAGCATGGCGTCGCGAAGGCCGACCATGAGTGAGCCCGCGGCGCCCGACGACGCGGCGCCCGACGACCGGGTGAAGCGCTCGCGCCGCATCGTCGCCGTGGTCGCGGCGGCCGTGGCCGTGGTGCTCATCGCGGCGGTCGCGATCGCCGTGTCGCTCGGCTCGCAGGGCCCTGGGCCCGCGGCGGGCCCGAGCGGCTCGGCCGCACCCTCGGGAACGGCGGCGCCCACCGAGACGGCTGGGCCCTCGAGCACGCCGTCGCCCGCGGAGTGCGGAGAGCCGACCGTGACGGTGTCGACCGCGCAAGAGCTCGAGGCGGCGATCGACAACCCCCAGCCCGGCACGGTGGTCTCCGTGCAGCCGGGCACCTACCGCGGCGAGTTCGTCGCGACCGGGCAGGGAACCACGGAGGCGCCGATACAACTGTGCGGCAGCCCCGACGCCGTGCTCGACGGCGGCGGCACGAGCGGGGGCTACGTGCTGCACCTCGACGGGGTGACGCACTGGCTTGTGAGCGGATTCACCGTGCGCAACGGGCAGAAGGGCGTCATGGCCGACGGCGCCACGAACACGCGCATCGAGAACCTCACTGTCACCGACATCGGCGACGAGGGCATCCACCTGCGCGACTTCAGCACCGACAACGTTGTCGCCGCCAACACGATCCGCAACACCGGGCTGCGCAAGCCGAAGTTCGGCGAGGGCATCTACGTCGGCACCGCCGAGAGCAACTGGTGCGACGTCAGCGACTGCGCCCCCGACGCGAGTGACCGCAACACCATCGAGGGCAACGACATCGCCGCCACCACGTCGGAGAGCGTCGACCTCAAGGAGGGCACGAGCGACGGGGTGCTGCGCGAGAACACCTTCGACGGTTCATCCATCACGGCTGCCGACTCCTGGGTCGATGTCAAAGGCAATGACTGGGTGATCGAAAGCAATGTCGGCACACACTCGCCCCTCGACGGCTACCAGGTGCACGAGATTGTCGACGGGTGGGGAACGGGCAATGTGTTCCGCGACAACACGGCGACCGTCAACGGTCCAGGTTTCGGCTACTCCCTGACCCCCGAGCTCGACAACGTCGTCGAATGCTCCAACACGGCCTCGGA
>JAODAY010000201.1 GCA_025463665.1 Microbacteriaceae bacterium | reverse complement strand
GAGGTTCATCGCGACGGCGAGGATGCGGGAGTCGTTGTCGCCGAGCTGCAGTCCCGTCGGTAGCGCCGCCATGCTCGAGTGGTTGAGCTCGACCCGCAGCGATCCGCCCTCACCCACGGGGATGGGGAAGTCGAGCCGCTCGTGCTGCACACGCAGTTCGTCGAGCAGGCGCAGGGCCTGGCGCGCGAAGTATCCAATCTCCGGATCGTTACGCTTCGACTCCAGCTCGCTGATCACGATGACCGGGAGAACGACCGCGTGTTCCGCGAATCGAAAGATGGCTTTCGGGTCAGACAGCAAGACCGAGGTGTCGAGCACGAAGGTGCGCTCGGCCGTCTTCGCGCCCGTCCTGTCGGCCCGGTCGGTGATCTGCTGGGGGGTGATGTTCTCGGCCACGTGCACTCCATCCCCGAGTGCGCTGCACCCGGATCCAGTCTGCGAAGGCGGCCATGAAGGTTTCTAGACGAACTTACGTGGCCGTCTCGACCAGGCGCCATACCTGATAAACCCGACGCTAAGTCCGGGAGGCGCCGAAAAGCTACCCCGACACGCCACAGGTATGAGTCGAGTGGGTAAATTCCGTGGCGTTCAGACGTTGACGGCCGAACCGAAGCTCGTCAGGCTCGCGCGCAGCATGTCGAGCGTCTCCTCGGTGGTGCTGACGTGCGCACTCAGCCGCACCGAGTCGCCACGGCTGGTTGCCGTCACCCCGTGGTTGAACATTGACGCGACGAGCATGGTGAGCTGGTCCTGGGCAGGGGTGAGCACGACGATTCCCGCACGCTCGTTCTCGGCGCGCGGGGAGGTGACCGGCACGCCGAACTCGTCAGCCAGGTCGATGACGCGGGTCGTGGCATCCATGATTCGATTGCGGATGGCGGGGACGCCGACACCGGCGATGTCTTCGAGAGCCGTCGCGAATCGGGCTTGCGCGATCGGGTCGGGGTTGCTGATGCTGAACGCGCGGGCGCTGTGGCTCGGCGGTTCGACGCCGTCGTCGGGGAGCGTCTCGGAGTCCGTTCCGGTGTGGCCGGAGAAGACGGGCGTGAGCTGCTCGACGGCTTTGTCGCTCAGGGCCATGAAGCCGGTGCCCCAGCCTGCGCGCGCCCATTTCTGGCCGCCGGAGACGACGACGTCGGCCTCGAGGTAGGGCGCGTCGACGACACCGAAGCCCTGCACGGCGTCAACGATGAGCAGCCGGTCGCCGATGACCTGACGGATGCCCTCGAGGTCGGCGAGAAACCCGGTGCGGTAGTCGACGAGGCTCACGGCGACGGCGGTGATCGAGGGGGTGAGCTGGTCGCGCAGGTTGCCGGGGGTGACGCGGCCGTGGTCGGTCTCGAGCCAGAGCGGGGCGAGCACGCTGAGCGCCTCGGCGGCCCGCACGGCGCCGAAGCCCACGCTCGGGTACTCGGATGGCGAAAGCGCCAGTCCGCCGGTGAGACCGAACATCGCGTGCATGAGGCCCTGGCTGGTGTTCGGTTGGAAGCACACCTGGTCGGGGCGGAACCCGGTGACGGCGGCGACTGCCGTGCGCACCCGCTCGTCCTGCCCGGCGAGGTCGTCGAGGGTGCCGAAACGGGCGCGGGCGAGCGCCGTCGTTACCGCGTCCTGCTCCTCACGCACGGAACGGCCGATCGGCCCGACCCGGGCGAAGTCGAGGTAGCCGGGCTCCTCGTCGAACTGGGCCGCGAACTCGTCGATGGTCATCAGGAACCGTACCTTCGGTGGCGGCGACCGTAGTCGCGGATGGCGCGGAGGAAGTCGACCTCACGCAGGTCGGGGCCGAGCGCCTCCACGAAGTAGAACTCGCTGTGGGCGCTCTGCCAGAGCATGAAGTCGCTCAGCCGCTGCTCACCTGAGGTGCGGATCACGAGGTCCGGGTCGGGCTGGCCCTGGGTATAGAGGTGTTCGGCAATGAGCTCGGGGGTCAGGAGTTCGGCGAGGTCGTCGAGTGTTCCGCCCTGGAGGTTGTGCTGGTTGACGATGCTGCGCACGGCGTCGGCGATCTCCCTGCGCCCGCCGTAGCCGACGGCGAGATTGATGTGCAGCCCGGTGTTGCTCGCCGTCTTTTCTTCCGCCGCCTGCAGGGAGTCGATGAGCGGCTTTGGCAGCCCCTCCTTGGTGCCGACGCGCTGCACGCGCCAGTCGTTCGTGCAGGCCAGGTCTTCGGAGAGTTCGGCGATGATGTCGATGAGCTGCTCGAGCTCTTCTCCCCCGCGGTTGACGAGGTTGTCGTTCGACAGCAGATACAGGGTCACGACCGAGATGCCGAGCTCGTCGCACCAGCGCAGAAACTCGTGGATCTTCAGCGCGCCCGCGCTGTGCCCGTGCGCCGCCGTCTCGAGACCGCGTTGCCTTGCCCAGCGCCTGTTGCCGTCGAAGATCATAGCGACGTGCTTGGGTATGGCGCTCGACGAGAGGCTGCGGCGCAGGCGCCCCTGATATAGCCCGTAGAGAAAGCCGCGACCGAGGGATCCTTGCCTGTCTTTCACAGGCCTACGCTAGCTCAATCCGCGACCGACCTTGGAGACCGGGAGGCTGTCGTAAGCTTTCGCCATGACCGCCGAGCACCACGAGAGCAATGCTGGAAGTGATCCGGGCAGTGAGATTCCGAACGTTCCGCTGCTCGAGGAATCCATCGAGTACGACGCTTCGGTCGTCAAACCGACGTGGCGCGGCTGGATTCACGCGGGCACCTTCCCTCTCACGATCGTGCTCGGGATCGTGCTCATCACGGCGGCGGACGGCGCGACGGCGAAGCTGAGTTGCGCGGTGTTCGTGGCGTCGTCGGTGCTGTTGTTCGGCGTCTCGGCCCTGTACCACCGCTTCACGTGGAAGGAGAAGACGCGAGCCGCGCTCAAGCGCTTCGACCACGCGAACATCTTCCTGCTCATCGCCGGCTCGTACACCCCGATCACCGTGCTCGCGCTTCCGCCCGGGAAGGCGACGCTGCTGCTCTGGATCATCTGGCTGAGCGCCTTCGCCGGCATCGGCTTTCGCGTGTTCTGGATCGGCGCTCCCCGGTGGCTCTACGTTCCGCTCTATGTGCTCATGGGTTGGGCCGCGATCGCGTTCATCGTCGACTTCTTCACCGCGAATGCCACCATGATGACCCTCATTCTCGTCGGCGGCCTGTGCTACACGGTCGGCGCGGTCATCTACGGCATGAAGCGCCCCAACCCGTTGCCCGGCCGGTTCGGCTTTCACGAAATCTTCCACGCGCTCACGCTGCTCGCGTTCCTCTGCCACTGGACGGCGATCTACCTCGTCGCCACCAACCCGCCCTCGCTGTAGCGAGGTGCTGGCGGGCGTCCGGTCGGGCGCTGCGCCGGCGCGGCGCAGCTGGGCAACCGAGCACTGCCGGGCGTCGGGCTCGGCAGTGCGGCGCGGCGCGGCGCAGTGCAGTGCAGTGCAGTGCGGTGCGGTGCAGTGCGGTGCGGTGCGGTGCAGTGCGGTGCGGCGCGGCGCGGCGCGGCGGCTCCTAGT
>JAODAY010000154.1 GCA_025463665.1 Microbacteriaceae bacterium | reverse complement strand
GTGAGCGAACGTGAGCGGCTCTACCAGGAGTTCCGTGAGGGAATCACGAAGGTGCTCGTGGTTTCGAAGGTCGCCAATTTCTCGGTCGACCTTCCGGAGGCGACCGTAGCGATCCAGGTGTCCGGGTCGTTCGGCTCCCGCCAGGAGGAGGCCCAGCGCCTCGGGCGACTGTTGCGCCCGAAGAAGAGCGGCCTGCCCGCGAACTTCTACACGCTCGTCTCCCGCGACACCGTCGATCAGGACTTCGCTCAGAACCGGCAGCGGTTCCTCGCCGAGCAGGGCTACAGCTACACGATCCTCGACTCCGACACGCTCGACGCGGCCGCCTGACCTCCCCCCCCACCAGCGCTCCGGGGGAACACACACGCTTCCCAGCCGAACCCCAGACAACTCGCAGATACTGGTTTCATGACTGACGGCCCGAAGATCCTCATCGTCGACGACGAACCCAACATCCGCGATCTCCTCACCACGAGCCTGCGTTTCGCCGGCTTCGCCGTGCGAGCCGTCGGCAACGGAGCGGGGGCCATTTCGGCCGTGCTCGAAGAAGAGCCGGACCTCATCATCCTCGACGTGATGCTGCCCGACATCAACGGCTTCGGCGTGACCAAGCGGCTCCGCGCCTCCGGCTACACGGCGCCCATCCTCTTCCTCACCGCCAAGGACGACACCGAAGACAAGATCACCGGCCTCACCGTCGGCGGCGACGACTACGTCACCAAGCCGTTCAGCCTCGACGAGATCGTGGCCCGCATCAAGGCGATCCTGCGTCGCACCATGCAGGACGACGAGGAGGCCGTCATCCGTGCCGGCGAGCTCACGATGGACCAGGACACCCACGAGGTCACGATCGGCTCCGAACAGATCGAGCTCAGCCCGACCGAGTTCAAGCTGCTGCGCTACCTCATGCTCAACCCGAATCGCGTGCTGTCGAAGGCACAGATTCTCGACCACGTGTGGGAGTACGATTTCAACGGTGACGCCGGAATCGTGGAGAGCTACATCAGCTACCTCCGACGCAAGCTGGATCACCTCTCTGCCGAACCGATCATCCAGACCAAGCGCGGCTTCGGATACATGCTCAAATCATCCAAGGTGTGACATTGGCGCGACCCAGGGCTGACGCTCTTTCCGAAAAATGGAACGCGACGGCCCTGCGCACCAAGATGACGGCCGTGAGCGTGCTGCTGCTCGCTCTCGGCCTCACCGTCGCCGGAATCGGCTCCATGTCGGTGCTGCGCAACTACCTTACGCAGGACACCGACTACAAGATCACCTCGCTGCTGGCGAACATCGACCAGTTCGTGCACATCTCCGACTCGGCGAACGCGCCGGTGTGCACCGCGACACCCGTTCCGGACTACTACCTCGCCGTTCTCGACGAGAGCGGCGGGCTGCTGTGCGACAACAAGGAGGGCTCCGGCTCCGCGTCGCGGCCCGACTCCACCGAGCTGAACTCGCTCGACTTCTCTTCGGGCGAGAGCGCCCACACGGTCGCGAACGCCTCCGGATCCGGCCACTGGCGGGTCGTCGCTCTGCCGTATATGACTCCCTCCAACCACGCCGGATGGGTCGTCGTCGGCCAGGACCTCAAGGCGACGGATGCCACGATCTCCCGCTACGCCGCGATCTTCCTGTTCTTCGCCTTCACGGTCGTGCTGCTCGGAGGAGCGCTCACGCGCCTGCTCGTGACCTCCGCCTTCACCCCGCTGAGGGAGGTCGAGGCCACCGCCGCGCGCTTCGCCGCCGGCGACTTCACCCAGCGGCTCGGCGGCGCGACCCCGAACACCGAGGTCGGCCGGCTCAACAGCTCGCTCAACTCCATGCTCAGCCGCATCGACTACGCCTTCGCCGACCGCGCCAAGACGATCGACCAGATGCGCCGCTTCGTCGGCGACGCGAGCCATGAGCTCCGCACTCCGCTCGTCTCCGTTCGCGGCTATGCCGAGCTGTACCGCATGGGCGCCCTCACCACGCCGGAGGATGTCGGCCAAGCCATGGAGCGCATCGAGAAGGAGGCGATCCGCATGGGCGAGCTCGTGACCGACCTGCTCGAACTCGCCCGAATCGACGAGGCGAAGCCGTTGCAGCTCGCCGAGGTCGATCTCGTTCCCATCGCGAGCGACGTCGCCCTCGACTCGATGGCCTCCTCCCCCGACCGGGTCGTGAGTGTCGTGTTCGAGGAGATCCCCTACTCCGCAGCCGACGACAACGCCCCCGAGACGACGGATGCCACGGGCCAGAACGACCAGCCCCGCCCGGCCGCGCTCGGCACCGGCCCCATCGCCTTCGCCGGTGCCACCCTCGCGCGGCTGCGCGGCGGTCGCCGGCCCCGCACGAGCGCCCCGGTGGAGGCGGAGACCGGCGCGGTTCGCACCGCCCCCGTCGCCACGAGCGCGGTCGTGCTCGCCGAGGAGAACAAGATTCGGCAGGTGCTCACCAACCTCATCGGCAACGCCCTGCGGTTCACCCCGGCCGGCACGCCGATCGAGATCGGCGTCACGGCCGACCGCGCGCACGGGCTCGCGGTTCTCTCGGTGATCGACCACGGCGAGGGCATCCCCCCGCAGATCCGCGAGAAGATCTTCCAGCGCTTCTGGCGCGCCGACAGTTCGCGCAACCGCGACACGGGGGGCAGCGGGCTCGGACTCGCCATTGTCGCCTCGATCGTCGCCGCCCACGAGGGCGAAGTGAAGGTCGTCGAGACCCCGGGCGGGGGCGCCACGTTCCGCGTCATCCTGCCTCTCCTCCCCCCACAGCAGGAATCGCAGGAAGTACCCGCAGCAGAGGCGTGATGCGTGGGCGCGTCGCGCGCCGACTACCGTCTGCGGCATGAGCAGATACCAAGTAGACAGTGACGAAGTTCTCGGCGCCAGTGCCGCCGTGCGCGGCAGCATCGGCCGCATCCAGGCCGAGGTCGGCGCGCTGCACGGCCAGCTGGTGAACCTGCAATCGTCGTGGACCGGCCAGGCGTCTGTCGCGTTCCAAGCCATCGCCTCCGACTGGAAGGTCACGCAGCAGCGGGTCGAGGAGAATCTGGCGGCGATAAACCAGGCGCTCAGCGTCGCCGGCCAGCAGTACGCCGAGATCGAGGCCACCAACGCGCGCCTGTTCTCGCGTTGAATACGAGAATGGGCGGCCCCGAAGGGCCGCCCATTCCTGTGGTTCAGATCAGACTTAGAAGTCCATTCCGCCCGACGG
>JAODAY010000144.1 GCA_025463665.1 Microbacteriaceae bacterium | reverse complement strand
GACGGCCACCGCGGGTGGATTCACGCCCCGAGTCTATGGGCGCGGCCTGCGCCGACTACCGCCGCCGCGGCAGCGGCCGCTGCCGTTCCGCGACCTCGGCAGAAATGGCGCCGACACGCGGGTTCCTCACCGTGAGCACGATGACCAGGGCCACGATCACAGCAAGGAACAGAGCGCTCGTGCCAGTCGTGCCGAGCCCGAGGCCCCCGTCGGCGACTGGCTGGGAAAGGAGATCGCCCGTGGAGGCGCCGAGCGGACGGGTGAGGACGTACGCGATCCAGAACGCGAGCACGGCATCGATGTGGAAGACGAAGTACGCGATCGCGACCAGGGCAATCGCGGCGGCGAAGACAAGCAGTGCCACGAAGAAACCCAGGTTGAGACTCTCCGCGACCAGGTCGCCCGCGGCCGTGCCCAGCGCGAAGGTGAACAACACGGCCAACCAGTAGAACGTCTCTCGCCGGGTTGTGAAGATCGAGTGAATGGAGAGCGTTTTCTCCAATCTGAACCAGACCAGGAAGGTCACCGCCAGCGCGACCGCGAACACCACGGTGGTGATCCACAGCGGCACCCCGGCGCTGTCGGTGAGATTGTCGGTAATCAGGGTTCCCACGACGCTGATCAGCACGACCGACAGCCAATAAACCGCCGGGATGTAGCGCCGGAGCTCGAACTGGGCGATGAGGGCGGCGATCAGAAGCACGGCCATCACGATCGATGTGGCTGTCAGGCCGAGGCCGAGATCGACGTTGAGGAAGTCCGCGGCCGTCTCGCCGACGGTGGTCGCGAGAACCTTGATGACCCAGAAGACGAGTGTGACCTCGGGCACCTTGTTCAGCATCCGACGTGCGATTGGCTCGGTGACGACTTGCGAATGGCTCATGACTTGCTCCTTCTCCAGACGGGGTAGGCACAAGAGAACACCTCCTGATCTAAGACTCCTCACAGAAGCACACGACGGGACATTCCATGCGACTTCGACCTGAGCCGACGAGACGTCTCACACCCCGTGACAGGCAAAACCGCACCCTCCCCGCAGTGCCGGACTCACCAATGCGTACAGACTCGGCGCCCACTCGGCTACCTCCTTCTTGTGCAGAGGAGTAGCGACAAAAGTGACGTAAGTGCAGAGGAGTACGGAAAAGCCAGTGTTCAAACTCGCCTGCACAACCCTAAAAACACGAGGGGCGTTGTGCAGACGACCGCTTGTCGACCGTCTTGTGGACAGCGCTTCTGCGGCACTACGTGTTAGGCGAGTCGCGACTCGAAGTTCCGCCAGTTTCATTTCTTACACCCCCGGAATGCCCGACCTCAAACGGCCAACGCAGCTGCTCAATAACGATCAGGCTCGGCAGGACTGACTCATCGCGTCGGAGGTTCCGCCAGTTCTGAAGCAAGCGAGGCGACGAGCACCTAATGGACGTCGTGTGGTTGTTGAGCGATCACGAAGTCGTCGAGGTGAGGCAGCGCATGCTCGAGCGCATGGTGGGCGTCGTGCATGATGGATGCTGCCGCGGCCGTGGTGGTCGCGTCGACAGCGACAATCGCTGTGCCCTGCAGCCGGTGACCGACCCAGCGCAGTTGCAGCCGGTCGACCGTCGCGATGCCGGCGACGGCACGCAGCGCGTCGGTTGCACGGTCGACGAGTTCGGGTTCGATACCGTCCATCAGCCGGCGGCCGATGCTGCGCACCGTGCCCCAGAGCAGCACGATGATCGCGACCGAGATAAGGATGCCGACGATCGGGTCGGCGAGAGGGAATCCAAGCATGGCGCCGATTGCGCCTGCGACCACGGCGAGGGAGGTGAAGCCGTCGGTGCGTGCGTGCACGCCGTCGGCCACGAGCGCGGCCGAGCCGATGCGGCGTCCGACTCGGATCCGGTAGACCGCTACTGCCTCGTTGCCGGCGAAGCCGATGATGCCTGCCGCCACGACCCACCAGAGATTCTCGAGAGGCTGCGGGTCGAGGACCCGGGCGATCGACTGCCAAGCCGCGACAACCGCGGAGAGTGCGACGACCACCACGATGAAGAGGCCGGCCAGATCCTCAGCACGTCCGAATCCGAAAGTGTACCGGCGGGAGGCGGCACGACGCCCCAGGATGAACGCGATCCACAGCGGCACCGCGGTGAGTGCGTCGGAGAAGTTGTGGATTGTGTCGGCCAGCAGGGCCACTGAGCCGCTGATGAAGACGACGAACAGCTGCAGCACGGTGGTGCCGAGCAGCACGAACAAGCTGATTTTGAGCGCTCGCACCCCTTCCTTGCTCGCCTCGAGTGCGTCGTCGATCGAGTCGGCTGCGTCGTGGCTGTGCGGGACGAACAGCCCGTGGAGGAAGCCCCTCACACCGGTCGGGTGGGTGTGTCCGTGCTCACCGTGCTCGTGCTCGTGCTCGTGCTCGTGCTCGTGGTTATGGTCGTGCTCACGGTGTGCGTGCTGGTCGCGCGGAACGCTCATGCGCCCGCCTCCGCGTGGTGGTGGCGCGGATTGGAGCTGAGAGAGTGCTCGGCCTGGAAGATCGCGTCGGAGACAAGTTGGCGGGCGTGTTCATTGGCGAGGCTGTAGAACACCTTCGTGCCCTCCTGCCTGCTCGTCACGAACCGTGCCAAGCGCAGCTTCGCCAGGTGCTGGGACACCGCAGGCGGGGATTTCGATACGAGCTCGGCGAGGCTGTTGACGGAAAACTCGCCGTCACGCAAAGCAAGGATGATGCGGATTCGCGTTGCATCCGCGAGCATCGTGAATACCTCTACGGCGAGTTCGACGTACTGGCTGTCGGGTTCCCGCCCGCATACGAGATTATCTGCATCCATACGCAGATTCTTACATAAACCTGCCCGATTGTGAGAAAGCATAGGTCGGCGGCTTATGGATGGCATTGAACCAGAGATGCTGACAAGTCGCGCCACGCGATCGAACGCACCCCGGGCGTGCTGGGGGTAGAGAAGCTGCAGGTGAGGAGGGTCGGTCACCGGTTGCACGGAGCGACAACCATTGTGGTCGCTGACACAGCACTCTCCGTTGCCAAGATTACCGACCGCGGAGCCAAGCACGATTTGGCGCATGTATTGCCCAACCTGGACGAGATGACCATCAGTGTCGTGACCGAGCGACCGCTAAGTACTCAGTAGCGCCAATTGCAACAACATCCTCGCGGCTCGAATGGATTGGGATACAAAGGGTTGAAGGGCCGCAGCAGCGAGAGTGCTGCGGCCCTCGTCTTGCAGTTAGAGCGTCGCCAGGTGTTCTTCCATCTCGGTGATTTCTGCGGTCTGGTCGGAGATGATCTTCTTCGCCATTGCTATCGCGTCTGGATTGCTGCCGGAGTCTATTTCTTCCTGCGCCATTTCGACGGCACCTTTGTGGTGTTCGATCATCTGAGTCAGGAAGAGGGTGTTCGCCTCATTGCCGGTCGCGGCGTCCAAGGCGTTCATGTCCTCTTCGCTCATCGTTCCGCTCATGTTGCCCATGTCGTGGGACTCCATTGCCCCCATGGAGACAGGGGGCTCGCCCCACGCTTCCAGCCAGCCGTTGAGGGTGTCAATCTCCGGCGTCTGGGCGGCCTTGATCTTCTCTGCGAGGGCGGTGACGCGTTCGTCGATGCCATACTTCGCCAGTAATACATCGGACATCTGGATGGCCTGCATGTGGTGCATAGCCATTCCCGAGGCGAAGCTGGTGTCGGAGTCGTTGTGCTCCGCTGCAAACGACGGCGAGGATGAGCTTTCTGAAGAACCGGAGTCGTGGTTCATGCCGCTCATAGAGTCATTCGTTGAGCAGGCGGAGAGGGTGAGTACGGTCGCGAGTGCGCCAGCGATGGTCAGTGTGACTTGCAATTTTTTCATGGCAATGGGTCCGTTCACTAGTGGGGGCCTGATTCGGGCGCGCGTGCACGCCAGGGTTGCGCCGCGATGGAGCGGCGTAATCCGAATCAGGTCCGACTGATGGACAGATGGTTCAGGTCGGGAGGGGGAATGGAAGACACTGCTGCGTGGGCGAGAAGTGTGCGGAAGAGTGCCGCTGTCCGAGATACCAGCGCGGATAGGCGCTGGCGGCCGTCGACCATCAGTAAGAGGCCTACCAGCAGAGCGAGGGTGCAGGCCATCGCTGTCGTGGTGTGACTCGACCCGCACTCCAGGCACTCTGACTCAGCAGTCTGATGGCTGTTATGGGGCGCTTCCAGCCCTATGGTCGTTGATGTTGTCGCATGCTCCCGGTGGGTCGGTGTCGCGGAGGCGATGGTGTGCATGGCGAGGAGGCCGATTAGGGTCGCGCATACCATGGCGAGCAGGAGGACGATTCTTCCGACGGGGTGGGACGCCATGGTTCCGCGTTGCAGCCGCAACAGGTTCATCGGTTCCCCTCCTTGCCTGCGCAGGTTAGATCTAGATGCCGACGCTTACGCGGTCGGGGGAGGTCACATTCAGGCCGAAACCAGGGTGTAGCCTGCCTCGATTACGGCTGCTTCCACGTCGCTTGCCGGCACGGGCTTGGCGCTGACCACCATGATGCGTGACGCTCCCGCGGTGTTCAGATCGACGCTGACGCTGTCAACGCCGTCGATGGCGGAGACCTCCTCGGTGACGCTCGCGACGCAGTGCGCGCAGGTCATCCCGCCGACGAGGTAATGCTCACGGATGACCTCCGCCTCGCCGCGGGCGGAGGGCTCGGCAGTTGCAGAACCGTTGTCATGGCTTTCCTCGTGACCGCGGGCGGTGTTGTCGGCGTGGCTGTCGGTTCCGCAGGCGCAGGCGTGATTCTTGTCGGTGAGGCCGAGGTCGTTCCCGGTGGTCTGGTCAGTGCACATGGGCGTTGCCTTTCGAAGAGGGAAAGTTCGGGGTTGAAGTGGTTAGGAGCGGACTAGCCGGGCGATGGCGGCGGATGCTTCGCGGATTTTCTCGTCAGCGACGGTTCCTCCAACAGCGGATGCCTCGGCGACGCAATGGGTGAGGTGATCCTCGAGCAACATCAGTGCCACGTTCTCCAGCGCCTTCGTTGCGGCAGACACTTGGGTGAGGATGTCGATGCAGTAGGTGTCGGACTCGACCATCCGATGGATTCCGCGCACCTGGCCCTCGGCGCGGCTCAGCCGTTTGAGGATGTCGTCTTTGTTGTCGACATAGCCGTTCATTTTCTGCTCCTTTGGTACCCGGCGGGGGTATTCATTCTACGCAAGCGAAGCATCGAAGCGTTAATGTCACCAGGTGATGGAAATGTACCCCTAGGGGGTATATGGTGGCGGCATGAGCCATCCGGAAGAACACCACGACCACCACACGGGGGCGGCACCACTCGGTCCCGATCTGGATTCACCCTCCGGACTCGGCCACCTTGAGATGGACCACGAAGCGATGCATGCCGGAGCAATGCGGTCCGAGGGGATCACCCAGTCAGCCGGGCACAGCACCGCCGCCCACGCGAGCCACGACACCGAACACGGCGGCCACACCGGTCACACTGGGCACGGCGACCACGTCGGACAGTTCCGCCGCTTGTTCTGGATCATGCTGCTCGTGGCCATCCCCGTCGTCGGCTTCAGCCATATGTTCGCCATGATCATCGGCTACGAGTTGCCCGATTTCGCAGCAATCGCCTGGATTCCGCCCGCACTGGGTACAGTGATGTACTTCTGGGGCGGCAAGCCGTTCCTCACCGGCGCCGTCGCGGAGCTCGCATCACGCAAACCCGGCATGATGATGCTGATCGCCTTGGCCGTCACCGTAGCCTTCCTCGCCTCCCTCGGTGCCAGCACTGGGCTCATCAACCCGGAACTTGACTTCTGGTGGGAGATGGCCCTGCTGATCGTCATCATGCTGCTCGGGCACTGGATCGAGATGCGCTCTCTCGCCCAGACCTCCAGCGCCCTCGAATCGCTTGCAGCACTCCTACCCGACGAGGCCGAGAAAATGCAGGGTGACGACGTGATCGTGGTCTCACCCTCCGACCTCGTCACCGGCGACGTCGTCATCGTCCGCCCGGGAGGTCGGGTCCCCGCCGACGGAACAGTCATCGAGGGCACCGCCGACGTGGACGAATCGATGATCACCGGTGAATTCCGTCCCGTCAGCCGCGGCCCCGGCGCCACCGTCGTGGCGGGAACCGTCGCAACCGACACCGCAATCCGGGTGCGGGTGACGGCGATCGGGGATGACACAGCCCTGGCCGGCATACAACGCCTTGTCGCTGAAGCGCAGAACTCCACCTCACCCGCGCAACGCATCGCTGACACCGCCTCCGGCTGGCTGTTCTGGTTCGCACTCGCCGCAGCGGTGATCACCGCTCTGGCTTGGACCATGTTCGGCGATCCCAGCGATGCGGTGACACGCACCATCACCGTCCTTGTCATCGCCTGCCCCCACGCGCTCGGCCTCGCAATCCCTCTGGTGGTCTCCATCTCGACCGAGCGCGCCGCAAACGGCGGTGTGCTCATCAAGGACCGTCTCGCCCTGGAGACCATGCGCCGAGTCGATACCGTGCTGTTCGACAAGACCGGCACCCTGACCAAGGGCGAACCGACCGTCGCGCAACTCGTCGCCCACGGCGCGGTCACTGAAGACGAGCTCCTCACCATCGCGGCCGCGGCCGAGAGCGACAGCGAACACCCACTCGCAAAAGCAATCGGGCAAGCTGCGCGGGCACGCGGACTCAGAATTCCGAAGGCAACCGCGTTCGAGGCGTCGACGGCCGTCGGCGTGGCCGCAACTGTCAATGGCCACCGCATCAGCGTGGGCGGGCCCAGCATGCTCGCCGCCCATAACGCGGCTCCGCTGCCGCAGTCTGCGGCCTGGACCGAGCAGGGCTCCATCATCCTGCACATCCTCTCCGACGGTGCAGTCATCGGCGCCGTCGGTCTCGCCGACGAAGTGCGGGAAGAGTCCCGTCAGGCGGTCGTGGCCCTGCACTCGCTCGGCATTCAGGTGGTCATGATCACCGGCGACGCCGAAGCAGTCGCACAGACGGTCGGCGCGGAACTTGGTATCGACCGGGTCTACGCGGGGGTCCACCCGAAAGACAAGTCGGCGAAAGTGGCCGAACTGCAGGGCGAAGGACGAATCGTTGCCATGGTCGGCGACGGTGTCAACGACGCCCCCGCCCTCGCCCAGGCAGACGTCGGCATCGCAATCGGCGCAGGCACCGACGTCGCCATCGCTTCTGCGGGTGTCATCCTCGCAAGCGACGACCCACGGTCGGTGCTGTCTGTCATAGAACTGTCGCGAAAGAGTTACCGCAAGATGAAGCAGAACTTGTGGTGGGCTGCCGGTTACAACCTGCTCTCAGTGCCTCTCGCCGCCGGCGTTCTCGCGCCGGTCGGCTTCGTCCTTCCGATGGAAATCGGCGCACTGCTGATGTCCGCCTCCACCGTGGTCGTTGCCGTGAATGCGCAGCTGCTTCGGCGCTTGGACTTACGACCCGCGTCGAGCGCCGCTTGGCTCACCCAACCGACGCGCGCGATCGATCGGGCTACGGTGTAAGACCCGACTGGTGCGGACGCTCATTCCTTGCTGACGAGCGTCCGCCAAGTCGTTCCCATATCGGGACTCACTACCACACCACGATCGTCGACGACGATCAGGGCCGGGTCAGGTCCTGCCACGAAGGTCAGCGCTTGGGCTTGCCCAGAAACGGTTCCGGTGACCCGCCACGAACCGGCACCGGTGGCTGCCCAAACTCGGCCGTCCACATCCACCCCGACCAGACTGTCGAGGGAGGTGTCTCCCATTGCGTCCACCAAGAACAGCGGCGGGGTATCCGGCAGAGCGGTGAAGGTGGCGGCGTAGTCCACGCTCAAAACTAGACCTTCCGCCGTTGTGGCATAAACGGTGCCGGGCACCGCCGGATCCGCCGAGAGGTCACGTATCGCAATCTCCGCTCCCTGTTTCCACGTTGCCCCGCCGTCCGTGCTGACCGAGATTCGGCCGGCTCCGGAGTCAAATCCGTAAATGACCGGGTCTTCGTCGGCTGGAATAACGTCGAGGTCGTGGAAATCCACCTCACCGCCCAAGGAGATTGAATGCCAAGTTTCCGCATCTGTGCTGGAGATCAGCCCCAGATTGGGTCCACCGGTTCGCTCTTCAGCGCCGGCTTCAGGGTGTCCTGATGCGTACAACGTCCCACCCTCTACGGTGAAACCCATGAGGTCTTGGACTACTCCGCCGAGTGGGTCGCCGAGCTCCTCCGCGGTGACAGCATCCCCTTCCAGCGGAGGCAGGAGGAACAGGCCCTTGTGGGTGGCTATGTAGCCTGTGCCGGTCGCAGTGTCGACGTCAATGCCGTGAACGTGTTCGAAGGCGGTCATCGGGGTCAGCTCGGTCGGCACGGAATTCGGCGTTCCGGCCGAGCAGCCAGCCACCAAGACCGCGGCTGCGGCGGTGGCGGCAACAACACCGACTTCGCGAACCGCTTTCAGGAGGCTTGAACCGGCGTGCTGATTGGGAGGAGCCACGAGTTTCTCATGCAATTATTGTCCATGCTCATTCGCGAGAGGCCCTAGGAGACGTTGGCTGACAGGAAGGCGAAGGGGTCGATCGGGGTGTTGTTCACGTGCACCTCCAGATGAAGGTGAGCACCGGTGCTGGCACCCGTGCTGCCGACTCGCCCCACTATGGTGCCGACTGAAACGGTGGCGCCCTCGCTCAAGGGGACGGAGCCGGCTTGCATGTGAGCGTAGGTGCTGGAAACCGCCTTTCCCCCGATGTTGTGGTCGATGATCACATGAGTTCCGAACCCTCCGCTGCTGCTCTTGACGGCACGAACCACCCCGTCGGCGATCGCGGAAACAGGTGTACCGGCACCGGGGGTGAAGTCGAGGCCCTTGTGGTCGGAGGAGCAGCCTTGGCATGGCGCTGTGCGACTACCGAAGCGGCTGCTTACGGGTGACGATGCGAAAGGCCACTGCACCGCTGACGTGGGTACGTTGACGAAACCGGTCTGAGCGTTCGATCCGTACTTCTTCACGGCTGCCGCGGCCGGCTTCGGGGGCGGTGGCGGCGGCGGTGGGGGTGCTGTAATGGAGAAAGCTTCGCGGGTGACGGGAGCGGCGGTACCGTCAGCCACCACAACGGTTTGCGTTTCTCCTTCTTGCGGTTCCGCAATGACGGTGGCCGGTTGCACATTATCGTCGGCGTAAGCCGGCAGTCCTTGGCTGACAGCCAGGCCCCATGCGAACACCAGCGCGCCTATCCCGCGCTTGGTGAGAGATAATCGGCTCACGGGCAGTCTTTTCGGCTTCGCAGCGCTGGCCGTCAGCACAGATGATTCCCGTGCCGCGCCTTGAGCGCGAGTCTTGCGTGTGGCAAGCGGTAATTGATTCGAAGGCTCACGCAAAAGAGCGGCCCGCCGGGATTCTTGAGTGGGTATTGTCAAAACATCTTCCTTATGACGCGCAAGCGTCGCTTTCTGCAACTCGAACAGGAGGGGATTATCACTCCCGGGTCGAGTTCGGATTAGGGGCACTGACTGCCTCCCGTGATGCCAAAAAGCGCCTCGGAAGGCGAGGCGCGTCAGACTCGGCTAATCGACAGTTGTATTAGGGACGGCGGCCGTGGACAAGCGGCCGTGTCCACGCCAACGCCGGCTGCTATTCGCGACGCCGCAGGCCACGTCGGGAGGCGCTCTGGACCGGCGGCGGATTGGTGCGGTGAGGTGGGGTGGGTCGCCTGACTCCAGGTCGTCGTGGCGCAGCACTCGCCCGATGGCGCCGCGCAGTGCTCCGGTCCCTCGATCTCCCCCTCGTGCGCGTCGGCTGGTTCGGCGTGGACAGAGGAATGATCGAATGCGGTCACGCCCGTGTGATGGTGTGAAGTGCCGACTCCTGTTCCCGTCGCGTCGCTCCGCGAGAGGTCACCGGGCATCGAGTGCGCACTGAGAACGCTGGACAAGAGGGCGAGAGCGAGAAGTATCGAGAGCAAGAGGGTTCGACACAAACGTCGGCGATATGCCGATGTTGAAGGAACGAAGGCGCCCAAGTATCTCCTGACCAGACAGAACCAACCAGCCACGATACTCCGTCTTGTGACCAGATCGTTATTGTTTGATCGTCGCTGGACAATTCACAACGTGCATTCAGGATTCGGGTCAGATTTCGAGCAACATCGTCGCCATGACGATCACAGATGCATTGGCCGCGCGTCGCCCACGCGAGCCGGCTGCATCTGCATTCGCAGCGGAGACTCTGCTCCGTTGTCCATAGTGAAATGCTCGAGCTCCCGGGAATCCAGCGTTTCGAAAGCTCGGTCCCCGAAGCTGGCCACCGCGACACTGCGGCTAACCCCTGGGGATTCCCAGTTCTGGCTTCTCAGGTCGAAAGTACATACTGATTCCGACGACCTGCGGAGGCCCCGAGTTTCTGGCTGGCCTCCGCGGGTCGAGCACCACCAAACCTCACCTGCTCATGCCGTTCCTCGCCCGCCGTATCAATATCGAGAGGCCGGGCCGCTCCGTCAATGCCGCGGCCTGCAGGCTCTATCGTCGAAGTGACATGCCTCGCTCACGGCAACTGTCGTGCGGTGGACAAAAGATCCGCGTAGCACCGTGCCTATCAGTCTGCGCCCCTTCAAGGATCGTCTCACGGGCACCGCGCGGGACTACCATTGCCGAGCATGAAGCCGTTCTTCTCCAATGACGGGAAGTCCCCGCCTCGTCGGCCTCATCGCGCTCGGCCTCGAAGTGCTCCCGCGACGTTGTTTCGGCACGCATATCGAGCCACGCGAGGTCGCTTGCGTCACCTTCACCCAGCGCCCTCGATCCGTCCATGCGACAACGGTAACCCGGCCGGACGAGCGACTGCGGGTGCCTCGCTGGCTGCCTGCCGACCTATTGCTCGATTGCCGCTACCGCTGAAAAAGCCTGCAACTGTCGCGCAAAAGCCAAGACTTTTCAGTCTCTCGGGCGGTATCGTGCATCACAACTAGGCAGGTGGAAACGACGATTCGAGGATTCGAGGAAGCCGCTGGGCTGCTGCTACGTCAATACGGCCGCCTTGGTGATGCGTTCAGCTGCCTTCTTGGCCAGAGCACGTGCAGTCCGGCGATGGCGAATTCTCCCCCGATGAGTGGCCATTCACCTCCGGTGAAGACGGAGGTGATCGCGTCCAAGTCATAATGCAACAGTTCGCCGGACGTGCCGCGAACCTTGGCGTCGAACTACCGCGAGATGCTCGGTAGTTGCGTTACGGTCGAGTTCGCCCTCGCCGAAGACATTGCGAAGTGGGAGGCCGATCGTGTCTTGGTCGCCGCCGAACAGCTCCGCCATCTGCATCCGGCCGGGTACGCCGATAGCAGCTCTTATGTCACCTGCCGTTCCCCTGCCCCAAGCGCCGGCCGCCGCGTCCGCGTACGCCAATTAACTGCGGCGTGTGTTCGCGTGATCCCGGGCCACCGAATGTCTAGTCAGTCGCGAATCCCTGCCCGGGATCTCACCGTGAGCGTTCATTCGGGCGTCCCCGACAGAGCAAAGTCGTTCGTACCGGGTCAGCCTAAAGCTAAGCCGCCGTCATGAGCCTCCGCCCAATTGACACGTCGTTCGATCTCGAGACGGAGCCGAACTGCACGCTGAACCCAGATCGCCGAAGCCCGACGTTGCAGAGGTACCAGAGACTCCTGTTCAGCCAACCCCTTCCGACAGATGCGACGTTCACTCTGGCGGAGAACACCTCGGGCCTAGACAGGGTGCTTCGATACGAGTCGGAAGCCGCCTCCTTTGATCTGTCGAGCGACACGATACTAAAATGCACGCACTTGCACCTCGAGATACAAGCGCGAGGATGCGACGAGGAACACGATGTTGGGCACGACGACTTTATTCGGGTGCGACCCGCGATCAGGCGGGTGTGACCATGCCGTCACCGAATGAAGTCAAGGCGCGACAAACCGCTCTCGCAGATCCTCACTCTCTCGAGGGGAACCCTTACGGTCTCCGCTCGTCGGCGGTCTCGGCGCGCCCGGGCGCCGGGACGCAATCCCCAGCAGGGTGCTCAGGTGCCTGTTGCCGAACTTGCCAGCCGGGTCGCGCCGCGCGACGAGCGCGCGGAACTCGGGCAGGCGGGGGTACAGCGACTCGACCGTCGCTGCATCTAGGGCGTGCACCTTGCCCCAGTGCGGACGCGCGGCGAACGGCGCGAGCGCCGCCTCGATGTGCAGGATCACCGCGTTCACGGCCTCTGGCAAGTTCGCCCAGGTGAAGTGGATGCAAAGCGAGTCGCGGCCGGTGGCCGTCGAGAGCCAGAGGTCGTCGGCGGCGACGGTACGCAGCTCTGACATCAGCAGCGCTGGGGCGATGGATGCCGCGAGCTCGCGCACCGCGCGAAGGGCCGCCGCGGCATCCGTCATCGCGACGAGATACTCGGTCTGGATCTCGTCACCGTTGCTCGGCGTCGCGTCGACACGGAAGTGCGGCAGGCGCTCGGACCAGGGACCTGGCACGCCGCCCTGCACGGTCATGTTGTCGACGCCGTCGAGCACATTGCGCTGGCCGGTCTCCCGCTGCGCGCCGAAGAGCTCGTCGGGAACTGCCGTCGAACCGTCGAGGCGGGTCTTCACCCACACGTCCGACTGCTCGCTTGCCCAGTCGGTGAAGACGCTCACGCTGTAGCCGGAGGCGAACACTGCATCGGGGTCGGCGAGCAACGCGTCCCAGGTGAGCCCGCGGAAGGTGTCCTGTCGCACCTGGTAGCTCGGTTCGACGGCGAGGGTCACGAGGGCGATCGGGCCGAGGGCACCGAGGGCGACAGCGGCTCCGCCGAAGTCGGGATCGTCGTGCGAGATCGTCTCGAGCTCGCCGTTCGGGGTGATGAACTCGAGGGCGCGGATCGCGGTCGAAAGGTTGCCGAGGGTGATGCCCGAGCCGTGGGTTCCGGTCGAGGTGGCGCCCGCGATCGAGATGTGCGGCAGCGACCCCATGTTGTGCAGGGCGAGCCCCTGCTGCTCGAGCCAGGACGCGACGACCCCGTACTTCACGCCACCCGTGACGGTGACAGTTCTGCCGTCGGTGATCATCGCTGGCGGCACGTCGACGAGCGACAGGAGTTCGACCCCGTCGGCGATGTCGTTGAACGAGTGCCTCGTGCCGAGGGGCCGCACTCGGTCCGCGGCGGCGACGATGGCTTGGGCCTCGGCGATGCTCGTCGGGTTGTGGATGGCGGTGGCCCGGAAGGTGTGAGTTCCTGCCCAGTTCTGCTCTGGCATTGTTCAGTTCCGATCTGCGACAAGCATGACCTTGACGGTATCACCGGCGAGGTCTTCGAGTGCGTTGGGGAGGTCGGCGAAGGAGTGCCGACTCGAGATGAGCCGCTCGAACGGCAGCTGCTCATGCCGGGCGAGGAGCGCCATCGCCTCAGAGTAGGACTGTGGCGGGTTGGCCGCGACACCGAGCAGACGCACATTCTTCTGGCAAATATCCTCCGCCGGGTCGATCTGGAGGGTCTTACCTTCGCTCACGATGTTACCGACCTCTACGACGGTGCCTAGGCGGCGGACGAGACCGAGCGCCTCACCGAGCGACGCCGGCTGGTTCGTGGCGTCGATGACGATGTCCGCGCCCCTACCGCCGGTGCGGTCGAGAACGTACTGTCGGCGCTCGGCCGCGTCGAGCGCGTGGATGTCGAGCACGCTGTCACCGCAGATCTCCCTGGCGAGCCCGAGCCTCGAGGCACGGGAGCCGCTCACGATCACGTCCGTCACACCCGCGCTCTGAAGCACCATCGCGGCGAGCAGGCCGATCGCCCCCGCGCCGAGCACAACAGCTGTCGAGTCAGGCCGGATGACCTCGTCCCACGTGCCCGGGGCCGTCTTCATGACGTCGACGCTTCGCACGGCGACCGCGAGCGGGTCGAGCAGCGCGGCGATTTCGTGCGGCATGCCCTCTGGCACGCGCCAGAAGTACGTGCCGGGCTTAACAATAAGGTGCCTGCCGAAGCCGCCGCTGAGGTCCGCCGAGGCAGCCCGTTCGGCAAGGGGAGGGAGTCCGAGCGCCTCCGGCGGGATGCCGTAGACGAAGGGGTTGGAGCACGTCGTCGCCGCCGGTCCGAACCGCCGGCAACCCCAGCAGACGAGGCAAGGCAGCCAGGGGAAGAGCGCGATCGCGTCGCCCTCGACGAGCGGGGCGTCCGCGGCATCCCGTCTCGAATGCGTGGATCCGAATGCAACGATGCGCCCAACGATTTCGTGACCGAGCACGAGCGGTGCGCTCGGCTGCGAGCCGATAAGGTGCGCGTCGGTGCCGCAGATTCCGTTCGCCGTCACCTCGATCAGGAGGCCGGTGGCCGGAATCTCGGGGATCGCGATGCGCTGCTGCTCGACGACACCCTTCGACACCCAGACGTTCGCTGTCGTTGTTTCGGTCATGAGGTCTCCGTTGCGAGTTGATCGGTGGATGTCGCGGCTTCCCAGGTGAGGAACCGTGCGGGATTGTGGATGACAACGGTATTGACCGTAGCTGCGTCGAGCCGGGCGACGAGTCGCGGCACGAAGCGCCGCCCGAGGTAGTCGAGCCCGGGCAGCCCGCCGTAGGAGCGGTAGCGGCTGGCCCGCGCGACGTCGGCGCCGAGCAGGATGTGCTCGGCCCATCCGGCCTCAGCGACCGCGGCTAACGACTCGATGAGCTGCGAGTCGGGCCAGTTGCGGTGGCGACCGGCGCCGTCGTAGCCGACGTAGGCCCCGGACTGGGCGATCGCAATGTGCAGGACCGGGTCAGGGTTGCGGTCTGCGTGCGCGATGACCACGTTGCGCGGTTCGACACCGAGCGAGGCGAGCAGATCGAGCACCTCGATGGCCGCAGAGCATTCCTCGGTGTGCACCATTACCGGCGCACCCGTCGCGACGTGCGCCTCGCCTATGCCCTCGAGCACGCGCCGCTCGCCGGCTGTAATCGACCAATAATCGATGCCGGCCTTGAGCACGCCGGCGCGGACCCCACTGATACGCACATCGCCGAGAGGCGTTGTCGCGTAGTCGGCGTCGGATGCGGCGATACCGACGGTGAGCTCACGAGTGAGCAGTGGCCCCCACTCGGTGCGATCGAGGGCCCACTGCTGGTCGGAGTAGTGGGCGTCGCGGTGACGGCCCGTGGTCGCGACGACCGTGGCGCCCGTGGCAGTCGAGAGCCTCGCGACGGCATCAGGTCGTCGACCGAGCCCCACTGGCGTGGCGTCGATCATCGCGTCGAACCCGCTCGCGAGCAGCAGCGCGAGCTCGGCCCCACTCCGCGCCTCGTCGTCGAGTTCGTCCCCGGGCAGGAGCGGCGACCGCTGGAAGAGGTGCTCGTGGTAGTCGACGCGTCCTAGTGCGCCCGGGGGGACATCGCCGAGCACCGTTCGAACGAAACTCATGACTCTTGCCTACCGTACCGTAGACGCGAGCGCCGCGAGTCGCTCGACGCGCTCAGCACCCATCGGGATGTGGAACACCTCGGCGACGACCTGGCTCCAGCCGTGGATGAAGTACTCCCAGCCGTCGACGACGGTGAGGGCATCGGCAGCCTCCCGCGCCCGCGCCTGCGCCAGGAACTCGAGGCTTCCGCGGTAGTTGAACTCCCAGACGACCGAACGCTGTGGGAAGACGACGGCATCGGAGAGCGGCGAACCCGGCCTGTCCTTGCCCAAGCCGGTGGCGTTGACTATGACGGCCTGCTCCCCCGCGGCCGCGACGACGGCGTCCGCCTGCTCGAGCGACGTCACGAACCGGTAGTCGAAAATGCTCGTGTCGATTCCACCGCGCTCGTGAATCTGGCGCGTGTGATCGAGGGTCTCCTGCCGCCGGCCCGTGATAACCACGGAGCGCGGCGTGTCGGGGCGATGCGCGAGGTACCACGAGAGGGCGGTGCCGCTGCCGCCCGAGCCGAGGCAGACAACCGTGGCATCCGTCGTGGCGAAGTAGTCGGCGGGAATAATCGACTCGAGCGAGAGCCCAACGGTGATCGGGTCCTTGGCATGCCCGAAAGCCTGCCGTCCTCCTTCGAGATCGACGACACCTCCCGGCAGGCGAGGGCGAAGGAGTCGAAGCCGTCGAACAGGTCGTTGGCGGCATCGAAGACCCGCATCTTGTGCGTCGTCACGAGCGCGCCGGCCTGCGCGGGATCGTCGCGGATCGCGGTCACGACGTCGCGGTAGGCCTGAGCCGGTGCATCCACGGGTACATCGAAACCGCGGAGGTCTCTCGACGGCAGCCCCAGCTCGTCGGCCCACAGGGGGAAGACGCGCATGATCGAGGAACCCGCTGTGTCGACCCCAACGAAGCCCATGCGTCCCCCGCTCATGCCGACACCTCGGCACGCCGCAGC
>JAODAY010000106.1 GCA_025463665.1 Microbacteriaceae bacterium | reverse complement strand
ATACTCAAGTACCATGACATCCCGTTCGAGGACGCGGTACGTGACCTCGCTGAGATCGGATTCACCGAAATCAACCTCTGGTCGTCGGCCGCTCCACTTGGCCACCACGTGAACCCCGGAGACGACCCCAAGGCGATCCTGGCCACACTTGACAAGTACGGTGTCAAGCCGTGCGGCCTCACCACTTACGGCAAGACGCAAGACGAGATACTCGAGCGGGTGGAATTCGCGCGCGAGCTCGGGATTGATACGTTGATCTTCGATTGCGAAGCCAACTACGGCGACTTCGTGTCGACTTTTCTGCCTCCCATAGTGGAGGCCGGCCGCAAGAATGGAGTCCGCATCGCGGTCGAGAACCACCTCACGGTTCCGTTCTCGTCTGATTTTGAGGCTGGCGGCAATGAAGACAAGCGTTGGGACGAAGGCGTTGACACCTTCTCGCAGATCAAGCGCCTTGTCCGCGACATCGATGACCCGTTCCTCGGGATTTGTCTCGCCCCGCCCCACCTCTGGGTGATGCAGGAAAGCATCAGCGAGATCATCACGTTCCTCGCCGAGCGCAAGCGACTGTTCTACTACTACATCTGGGACATCGACCGCACATACCGCCACGGTGCCGATGGGCTCAATTTTGGCCCCGGCGAGAACCAGCTGCCCCGGCCTGACGGCACGCTCGACCATTCGGTGCTTCTCGGAAGTCTCGCCCGCGAGAACTATGAGGGTCCCGCAAGTCTCAAAGCACATGGCACCGGAGGCTGGTCGCTCAAGCACATTGGCGAGCAGCTGCGATCGGCGGATGAGTACATCCGTCCCATCGTGGAGACTTTAGCCGCGACGAGTATGCCTCTAGCGCGGTCGAGAAGCGGTTCTTGATATCTTCATGAACACGTCTGACCCTGGTGCAGCACCAAAAGCAATGTGCCCCGGCTCCGCGCCGGGCACATTGCTTTTCACTGACTATGCGCGCCGACCGCCCTTCTTCAGCTTGAGTGAGACGCGCACATTCTGCACTCTTGACCCCCATTTCGGCAGCATCATCCAAGCGTGAAGCCGTCGGGATCTAGGGGATTCAGAACCGATCGAGATCCCGCATGAACATGGGACGCACAATCGTGGTGTCGCGGGTTCAATTCGCGCTCCCGCTACCACTTAGTACGTCTTAACGGTCGAGCTCTCCGAAGCCGTCGGCCGTCATCGCCCGGATCTTCTCAGCCGCTTCCGCCCCCTGGCTGCCCGTGGCCTCGATGCGCAGCGTGTCGCCGAGCTGCGCGCCGAGCGCCATGATGCCCATGAGGCTCTTCGCCGACACCGGCCCTCGCTCCGAGTTCGAACTCGCGATCGTCACCGTGGAGTCGAACTCGCTCACCGCGCCGACGATCGCCGCGGCGGGGCGCGCGTGCAGCCCGAACGGGTTCACGAGGGTCACCTCGACGACAACCGCGCCATCGTTCGGTGCGGGGGCGGATGCCGCGGACTCCCGTTCCACGGGCGGCCCGAGCTGCGCGTTCTTCGCGTTCATGGCCGCGCTCGCCTCCCTGTCTGCGTCGTCGAGACTCGCCCCCGCCGCCGCCAGCACGATGCCCGCGACGATCCCCTCGAGAAACGGCGCGGAACTCAGTCGAATCTCCGCCGTCGTGTCGACGAACTCGAGAGCCATCTTCGCACTGAGCACGGCGGAACCCAGATCCATGAACACGAGCACGCCCTCGTCGGCTGAGGCGGAGGCCACCTCGTCGATGGCCGCCGCAACTTTCACCGCATCGGTGCCGGTCGCGCTCTCGTCGGCTCCGGCGGCGATCGCAATGCGTGGGGGAGCATCGCCCGCCATCTCGAGCGCGAGGCTCACCGCGGCCGTCGCGAGCGCGGGGCTGTGCGACACCACGACGATTCCGATCACGTGGCCTTTCCGCCCACCGCACCGGCGAGCGCCGTGAAGAGCAAGGCCGTCGAGGCCGCACCGGGGTCGAGGTGGCCCGCGCTGCGATCGCCGAGGTAGCTGGCTCTGCCCTTGCGCGCCACGAGAGGCTTCGTTGCGTCCCTGCCCGACTCGGCCGCCGCGCGAGCCGCGTCGCACGCCGCAGCGAGGTCGTCGCCCCGGGCGAGGCTCTCGTCGAGAGCATCGAGGGCAGGGCCCATCGCGTCGATCATCGTCTTGTCTGCCGGCTCGGCGTTGCCCCGCGACACGACGCCCGCGAGCCCGGCGCGCAATGCCGCAGAGAGGGACGCGCCGTCCAGGGTCGACGTCGCCCCGGCGGTCGTGCCGATGCGCAGAAAGAACGTGCCGTAGAGCGGCCCGCTCGCGCCTCCCACGGAGCTCACGAGCGTCATGCCCACGAGCTTGCCCCACTGGTCGACGCCGCTCGGGGTGCCGGCCGCGGTGACCTTCTCCATTACGGCCTTCATGCCGCGCGCCATGTTCGACCCGTGGTCGGCGTCACCGATCGCCGAATCGAGTTCGGTCAGGTAGGCCTGCTTGTCGACGACGAGATCACGAAACCGCGAAAGCCAGTCGACGAGCTGGTCGATGGTCACGGTGTCGGCGTGTGCACTGTCGGCCATCAGGCTCCCCAGCGCAGGCCCGCGGTGTTCACCGGGGCGTCCCAGAGCGTGAGAATCTCGTCGTCCGCCCGCAGCAGCGTCAGCGAGCACCCGGCCATGTCGAGGCTCGTCATGTAATTGCCCACGAGGTTGCGTGCCACGACAACTCCGGCCTTCTCGAGCAGCTTCGCCACCTCTCCGTACATGAGGTACAGCTCGAGCAGGGGTGAGCCGCCCATGCCGTTGAGCATCGCGATCACCGGTCCGCCGGTGAAGTCGAGGTCGGCGAGCACCGGTTCAACGAGCTGTTCGGCGATCGACGACGCGCCGGCGAGCGGCACCCGGTGACGGCCCGGTTCGCCGTGGATCCCCACGCCGATCTCCATCATGTCGTCCGGCAGGTCGAATGTCGGCTTGCCCGCGGCGGGAACCGTGCAGCTCGTGAGCGCCATGCCCATCGACCGGCCGGAATCCTTCACCCGGGTGGCGAGCGCCGTGATCGCCTCAAGGTCGCGACCCTCCTCGGCGGCGGCACCCACGATCTTCTCGAGCAGCACCGTCACCCCGACCCCGCGCCTGCCCGCCGTCCAGGTCGAATCCTCGACCGCGACGTCGTCGTTGGTCACGACGGATGCCACGGCGATTCCCGTCTCGGCCGCCGCGAGTTCCGCCGCCATGTCGAAGTTCATCACGTCGCCGGTGTAGTTCTTCACGATGTGCAAAACGCCCGCACCTGAATCGGCCACCTTGGTGGCCTCGAGCATCTGGTCGGGGGTTGGAGAGGTGAACACCTCGCCGGCGCAGGCGGCATCGAGCATCCCGACTCCGACGAAGCCGCCGTGCATCGGCTCGTGGCCGGATCCTCCGCCTGAGATCAGCGCTACCTTGCCGGCTTTCGTCGGCGTGCCGCGATAGACGATGCGGTTGACGGTGTCGACGGTGAGCTCCGGATGCGCCGCTGCGATGCCGGCGAGAGCGTCGGCTATGACGGTCTCGGGGTCGTTGATGAGCTTCTTCATAAT
>JAODAY010000062.1 GCA_025463665.1 Microbacteriaceae bacterium | reverse complement strand
TTTTCCGCGTCGGCGATTCCGGCTATCCCCACGAAGTCAACCGCCGCACCGAGCACGCCGAGCCAGACCGCGGTGTTGGCCGCCGCGCCGCCGGCGCTCCGCCGAATCGAACTCGGCGTGTCGCAGTACGGCCGGATGGCACGGGCGGGAATCGCAACGACGTCGTTGACCACGTCGCCGAAGACGATGATCCGCGGGCGGGGCTCGCGGGCGGACGGGGCGTTGACGGCGGCAGAGAGTGTCATGGCTCCCCAATCTAGACGCGCACGCCCGCCACGCCGGTGCTCCGCGCGGGAGTACCACGGATTCACCGCCGGGCGGTCAGGAGGGGCCGGCCACCCGTGCCAGCTGCACGGCCGAGGCGATGCCGGCGCGCCACGAGGGCCCGTGCCCGGGGAGCACGGTCGCGGCATCCGTCGCCTCGAGGGCTTCGAGAGAGGCCAATGCCTGAGCGCTGTCCGCCGTCGCGGCGCCGGACACGATTTGCGGGCCGGTCGCGGCGGTGTATGGGTTGAACGTGACGATCGCGTCGCCCGCGAGCAGCGCTCCGCGGTCGGGCAGGTGAAGAGCGCAGTGACCGAACGTGTGCCCGGGGCAGAACACCACCGTCGGGCGGCCCGGCACATCGAGCGTGTCACCCGGCTCGAAGAACTCGAGGTCGGTTATGCCGGGCACCTTCAACGCACCCGCCTTCGTCATGTCGAGGATCACGGGGATCGCGCGGGGATAGCGCACGGGGTAAAGCAGCCTCGACCGCTCGTGAGCATAGCGGTACGGGTGCTCGGCGATGTACGCCTCATCGGGGTGCGCCCACACCGGAACGCCCCACTCCTCACGCACCCGGCGCGCGAAGCCGAGGTGATCGAAATGCGCGTGGGTGAGCACGAGGGCGCGCACGCTCGACGGCGACCGCCCTATGGCACGCAGCGCCCTGCCGATCAGCGGCCACGTGCCGGGGAACGCGGCGTCGACGATGGTCACACCAATGTCATCCTCGATCAGATAGCAGTTGACGTGTGCGTGCTCGAGGCGATGAACGCCGGGGGCGACGTTGCGTGTGAGCGTGGCCGCGTAACCCGCTGCGCGCGCCGCCCTCTCGCCACCCGTCATCACCCAAGCCCGAATTCGTCGGGGTATGTCTCATCTAACGAGTATCCGTTGCTGCCCATCGGGCGGTGGGGCTGCAACTCCGCCGTGCGCCTCTCCATCACGGCGATCGCCTCGCTGTCGTCGATGTCGCGAGCGGTCTCCGTCGTCGGAATCACGAGGATCTCACTCGTCGGCCCGATGAGCATGTGCGTGTCTCCAGTCAACCCCTCCATCGTGATGGCGGGCAGGGTCACCGTGTCCGACGACGACCGCATGGCAAGTGTCTTGGCGTATCGCAGCAGAACCGCGCTCGCCAGATCACTGATGTAGATCTCACCTCCGGCATATTTCAGCTTCATCATTCTGTGGGCCTCCACCCGCTCGCTGCACCTGGGGGTCACCGGGTCTGATCATGAGCCCCACTCTGTCCAGCACTGTGAATCACGGTACGCCCGAAATCACCGGGCACTGCCGATCTTGTCGGCCGCCAGTCGGTGTGCTAGATCCGGATGCCTCGGCTCCCGTCACGCGCATTTAGAGCCGGTCACGGGAGTAATCCCGGGCGCGAGTCTCGCGTTGCGTGGGCGCTCTCGCCCGCCCGTCGACCAGGTGCCCTCCGCTCTTCCCCGGCGAGCGCCAGTGGAGTTAGATGGAACGGGAGTACACCACCGATGACAAGGGACGAGACCATGGGTGCCAACGCGAGACTGTTCTGGATTCTGACCGGGTTCTTCGCTCTCGTCTGCGTGGTCTACAGCGTCTGGACAGTCATCTTCGACTCTATGGATTTCGCCACGGACTCCGGGGCCGGCGGATTCGACACCCACTCGGTGGAATGGGCGGGCACGGTCGCGCTTGCACTCGCCGCCGCGGCATCCGCCCTTATCGCCTTCTATGTCGGCCGCACGCATCGCGCCCAGGGCGGCGAGCTGCCGGAGGACATCTCCAACGCGAACATCGATGACGGCGACGCCGAGCAGGGCTTCTTCAGCCCGTGGAGCTGGTGGCCGATCGCCCTCGCCGCCTCGCTGGCCATGATCTTCCTCGGCCTCGCCGCGGGCTTCTGGATCGCCATCCTCGGCGTCAGCGTCGGCCTGATCGCGATCGTCGGATTCGTTTTCGAGTACTACCGGGGCTTCTTCAGCCACTGACTGATCTTCACCCCTCACCCCGTGAACCGCCGACTGCGGGCCGAATACATCCTGCCGATCAGGTGGGCAGACGACGAGCGACTGGGTGAGCTCACCCGCTACCTGCGCCAGCTTTCCGGCTGGATCGACGTGACCGTCGTCGACGGTTCGCCCCAGGCGCTATTCGCAGCGCACGGCGAGGCGTGGCTCGGTCTCCTGCGCCACGTGCGTGCCGAGTCGACCGCACCGGCCGCGGCCGGTCCGTCGGCGACAGCGGGCACACCGGCGACACCGGCGATGGTCGCCAACGGCAAGGCCGTCGGCGTGATGACCGGCATGCGCGTCGCGCGCCACAATCGCGTGGTGATCGCCGACGACGACGTGCGCTACGACTTCGCGGCCCTGGACCGCGCGGTCGGGCTGCTCGGGTCGTTCGACGTCGTACGCCCGCAGAACAGGTTCACCGAGCTGCCGTGGCACGCCAGATGGGACACCGCGCGCTCGCTCATCAACAGGGCTGTGGCATCCGACTACCCGGGAACCCTCGCAGTGAGGCGGGACGTCGTGCTTGGCGCCGGCGGCTACCGAACGGACGTGCTGTTCGAGAACCTCCAGTTGATCCGCACCGTTCGGGCCGTCGGCGGCGCGGAGCTGCGGGCCGACGATCTCTTCGTCGACCGTCTTCCGCCGTCGGCCCGGCACTTCGCGGGCCAGCGTGTGCGCCAGGCCTACGACGATTTCGCGCAGCCCGGCCGGCTCGCAGTCGAGCTGGGCCTGCTGCCGTTGCTCGTGTGGGCCGCGGCCCGGCCGCGGCGCCTGCTCGTCGTTGCCGGCTCTGCGGTGGTTCTCGCCGAGACCGGGCGCCGCCGCGGGGGCGGGCGAGGAATGTTTCCGCCGACGAGCGCGCTGTGGGCACCCCTCTGGGTGCTCGAACGCGCCGTGTGCGTGTGGCTCGCCCTGGGCTCCAGGCTGCGGGGCGGCGTGCGCTACGGCGGGAGCCGGCTCCACGTTGCGGCCACTCCGGAACGTGAACTGCGCACGCGGTTCCTCGCCACCGGTCGGCGATTGCCCGATTCGCGCCGTGCGGCTCGCGAGGGCGCAGCGAACTAGAGGTCAGGCGCCCGGTACGGGCGGGCCGGTGCGCCAGCGGAGCAGGGCCGCCGCGGCCGCGTCATCGGGCAAGACGACGGGATTCGGGTCATCGGGATCGTCGTTGGTGGTGAGGAAGACGATTTTGGCGTCGGTGAGAATGGCGGCGCGGCTGAGCGCGCCCTGAGCCGGAACGCTGCCCAGAACGGTGGCGTTGAGGGCGTCCTCCGGCGCGACGGCGATCCATGGTTCGGCGTCGAGCGCGAGCACCTCACGGTCGCGCAGCTTGTTCGTGTCGAGGATGAGGGTATCGACCTGTGCGGCCGCGAGCGCCTGCACGATCGCTCCCTTGGTGACTTCGACGGTGTTGTCGCCGCGACCCCGGTGCAGCTCGAGCTGCTCCACCGCGCTCGCCTTCACCTCGGTCAGTATTCTCTCGACGTGCTCGGCGACGAAATCGTTGAGGGCGCTCTCGTCTGATCCCTCTGCCCGTGTGTTGACGGCTTGCACCGCGAGGATTGCCTGGCTCTCAAACGACAGCTCGTTCTCGAGCAGCTGCCTGGCCCGGATGTCGCCGGCGATGACGAGCAGGCGCGGCCGGTAGTTGCGCACGACCTCGTCGATCTTCTTCGCCAGCTGGCTCTGCGTCTGCCGCCAGATCTCCTCGACGTGGTGCTGGAACCGGTCGTGGCGCCACCCGCCGGCCTGCGGTTTGTGCAGGCTGTCGGTGCGCCCCTCGTAGTGGTCGGCGGCATCCGCGATCTGCTGCCCCACCTGGTAGAGCCGCACCTCGCCGCCCACCCTGTCGGTCTCGACGACGACGTACGACATCGCCTCCGGCTGGTGCTTGAGCAGCGGCACGACATCGGGGATCACGAAGTGACCGACGATCTCCGGTTCGAGTGGCACACCGGAAAGCGCCTCGTGCAACTCGACAACACCCTGACGCACGAGCACGAAGCGGCACATCGGGCTCGGTACCGGCTCCGGGTCGCTGAGCACCTCGCGCACCGCGGCGACATCGGCATCGGGTGCTCCAGAGCGGCGCAGGCGGTCGATGACGCTCTCGCGGCGGGTACGCACGACCTGCGGTGGATCTGCGGTGTCGACCGAGTCGTCTATATAGACCTGAGTCCATGGACCGGACTGCCGAAGAATCTCACTGAGCCTCGTGCTGGAGTTCATCCGTCAATTCAAGATCCGCCTCGCCGACCCGACAAGGGATTGACACCGGGAACCACACCCTTGGTCAGGCGGTTCGACCGCTCAGGTGCGGCACATTGCGGTGCGGGATGCCGCGGGCGCGCGATTCGCCGCCCCTGACGGTGTCGACGCGCCGTTCGCGGGGCCTTCGGCACTGGTCCCCGCCCGCGCGCGGTGTTGTGATTGTCGTTGCTCCCAACACGAAGGACAAGATGCACACCTACCGCCGTTCGCTTCACCCGCTACGCGCGTGAGGGTCGTCTCCGCAGTCGAGTGGGAGTTGATGAAGCGCCACACTGCCGACCATCTGCATGACCGGGCCTGGCCGTACGGCGCTGCGCGAAAGCCGGCTCCCGCGGCCCCGACTCCCCCGCCGCACCCGCAGGAGGGCCACTACTTGAGCGGCAATTTCCCCGGGCAGATGCTCGTCGACGTGCAGCTCAAGTACGGGTCCACCGGGCGCCCGGAGCACCGGTTCGTCCCGACGCGCTCCTGACCCGGCGGTCGCGCGCGGGCTAGAGCAGCGAACGAGCGGCCGGCCGCTCGGGCACACGCCGCGGCATCCGTCGCCTGAGGACGGAACCACCCAGGCGACAGGGGCACCCGTTGTGGTCACACGGTTCGCCCCGCCTTCTCTGTCCGTTCACCCCCGAGTCACCAGCGGAGGGGAGCGTGGACTTGTCCCCGGAGCGGGGGCATTCCCCCCATTCTGCGGAGCACCCCTATGAAAATCTCAACTAGAGCGAAAGTAACGGCTCTCAGCGCTCTCGCCGTCGGTACCGCGCTGCTCGTGCCCGATATCGCCGTCGCCGTGAACCCAGCGCCGGCAAGCCTCGCCGCCAGCGCGGGAGCCACACGGCACGACCCCGCCGGCGACGCCAGCAGCAGCGTCAAAGCGGCCATCGACTCCGGCGACGCCAAGAACGTCATCCTGCTCATCGGCGACGGCATGGGCGATTCGGAGATCACGGTGGCCCGCAACTACCAGTACGGCGCGGCTGGCCGACTCCCGGGCATTGACGCCCTGCCCCTCACTGGTCAATACACCACCTACTCCCTGTACCGCGAGGGTGCGAACAAGGGCAAGCCGGACTACGTGCCCGACTCGGCCGCGACAGGGTCGGCCTGGGCCACCGGCACGAAGACATACGACAACGCGATCTCTGTCGACATCGACCAGGCCCCGCAGCCGACGATCCTCGAGATCGCCAAGGCAAACGGTCTCAAGACCGGCGATGTAACGACCTCGGAAATTCAGGATGCCACGCCCGCCGTGCTCGTCTCGCACGTGGACGCGCGCAGCTGTTACGGTCCCGACTCCCCCACGTGCGGCAACGATGCCCTCGCGGCCGGCGGTCTCGGGTCGATCAGCGAGCAGCTGATCGGCACCCGGCCCGATGTCGCTCTCGGCGGCGGGTCCGCCTCGTTCACTCAGACCGCGAACGCCGGACAGTGGGCAGGCCAGACCCTGTTCGATCAGGCCACCGAACGCGGCTACCAGGTGGTCGGCGACGCCGCGGGGCTCACCGCGGTCACGGCCGCGTCGCAGAAAGCCCCGGTGCTGGGTCTGTTCACCCCGGGCAACTTCCCCACCCGCTATGCCCCCACCACGGCGACCGTCGGCGGCGCCGACCTGCCCGCGGTGAGCTGCCAGCCCAACCCTGAGCGCCTCTCGAGCGACCTCTCGCTCGGGTCCCTCACGACCACGGCCATCTCGTTACTGGACAACAAAAAGGGATTCTTCCTTCAGGTCGAAGGCGCGAGCATCGACAAGCGCGACCATTCGGCGGATGCCTGCGGGCAGATCGGTGAGACGGTCGACTTCGACGAGGCGGTGCAGGCCGCCCTCGCATTCGCCGAGAAAGACGGCAACACTCTCGTTCTCGTCACGGCCGACCACGCCCACTCCAGCCAGATCGTCGACTCGACGCCCCCCACTTCGCTGAGCACCGCGCTCGCGACGGCGGACGGAACGGTGATGAAGGTGTCGTACGGCACCGCCGGGGTCGGCGGATCGCAGCAGCACACCGGTTCGCAACTGGGCGTCGCCGGATTCGGCCCCGGGGCGGCGAACATCGTCGGCCTCACCGACCAGACCGACACGTTCTTCACCATGTCGAACGCGCTCGAACTTGACCGCAACACGACCGCTTTCAGCGAGCGGGCGCGACTGTCGGTCGACCGCTCGGTGAAGCCAGGGTCGACGGTCACGGTCAAGGCCGACCGCTTCGGCGGAGACCGCCAGGTCTCCGCGTCCATGGCTCCCGGACGGGCAGTGCTTGAGCCCACCGACATCATCGACAGCGCCGCAACCATCTCCTTCACCGCGCCAACGGCGCTGGGTGACTACACCGTCACCGTCACCGGAGCGCAGTCGGGCAAGCAGGTCACGGCGAAGTTCACGGTCAAGAAGTAGCTCCCTGCATAGACGTGTGGCCGCGCGGGATATCCGCGCGGCCACATTCGTGTCGACACCCGCCGAACTCTTCTACTCCTTGCGCAAGTTCCTCACGCCGTCGATCCCGACAGCGAGCACGATTACCAGGCCCTTCACGATCAGCTGGTAGAAGAAGGGCACATTGAAGAGAACGAGACCATTGCTGAGCACCCCGATGATGAGTGCGCCGACGAAGGTTCCCCAGATGCGTCCGCGGCCTCCAGCAAGGCTTGTCCCGCCGAGAACGACAGCGGCGATCGCGTCGAGTTCATACCCCTCGCCTGCCTTCGGCTGACCGCTTTCGACGCGGGCGGAAAAGATGACTCCGGCGAGTCCCGCGCAGGCTCCCGCAATGATGTAGACCCGCACCAGGGTGGACTTCACCTTGATGCCGGCCAGGCGCGCCGCGTGAGCGTTGCCTCCGATGGCATAGACATGACGGCCGAAGGTGGTGCGCTCAAGCACGAACCACATCAGCAGATAGACGATGACCATGGCGATAACGGGCATGGGGATGCCCGCGACGGCGCCGTTGCCAAGTGCCTTGTACCCGAGGTCGCTCGCAATGAGCGGCTGCGCATCGGTCAGTGAATAGGACAACCCCCGCACATAGGTGAGCGCGCCAAGTGTCACGATGAACGCGGGCAGCTTGAGGAACGCAACCAGTGACCCGTTGATGAAGCCGACCAACGCACCGGCGAGAACGCCGCCCACTACCGCGACAACAGACGGGGCCCCGTTTGTCCAGAGGAGAACCGACGTGACACCGGTGAGTGCGATGAGGGAACCCACCGAAAGGTCGATGCCGCCGGTGAGGATGACGAGCGTCATTCCCGCGGCGAGAATCGCGTTGATAGACACGGCGCGAGCGATGTTGAATGCGTTGTCGACGCTCAGGAAGTTGGGCGCACCGCTCATTACAAGCACAAGAAGTATCAGCACGCCGATCATGCCGTATCTCTCCGCAAACGACCGGCGGTCGAACTGACGCTTCGGTGGCGCTTCTACGACGGCAGCGGGCGATTCCTGAACGCTCATGCTTGTTGTTCCTTTTCCAATTGTGATTCTGTGTCTGCAGTTCCGTCTCCCGTTGCGACCCCGGTCGCCCACATCATCACCATGTGTTCGGAGGCGGCAGTGCCGCTGAATTCTTTGACGAATTTCCCGTTCCTGGCGACGATAATCCTGTCGCTGATGCCGAGTGCTTCG
>JAODAY010000307.1 GCA_025463665.1 Microbacteriaceae bacterium | reverse complement strand
GGCATCGCCTACATCATCAAGGCGCGCGTGCAGCTGCTGCGCGACCTGGGCTCCTCGATCGCCCCGGCGAGCGCGTGGCAGCTCATCCAGGGCATCGAGACCCTGAGCCTGCGCATCGAGCGCCACGTGCAGAACGCCCAGGCGGTCGCCGAGTGGCTCGACGCGCACGAGGACGTCGCGCAGGTCTACTACGCCGGGCTCCCCTCGAGCCCGTGGTACGGGGCGGCCAGCAAGTACGCGCCGCTCGGCGTCGGCGCGGTGCTGTCGTTCGAGCTCAAGGGCGGGGTGGATGCCGGGCGCGCGCTCGTCGACAACGCCGGCCTGTTCAGCCACCTCGCCAACATCGGCGACGTGCGCAGCCTGATCATCCACCCCGCGTCGACCACCCACTCGCAGCTGACTCCGGAACAGCAGCTCACCGCGGGCGTCACCCCGGGACTCGTGCGGCTCTCGGTCGGCATCGAGAACTTCGACGACCTCATCGCCGACCTCGAGGCCGGTTTCGCCGCCGCGAGGAACGTGGTCGACGCCAGCCGCGCGAACGCGTAACACTGCGGTCGCCGGGGGCGAAGTTTGGGATACTGGCTGGAACATGGACTGGCAAACACCCGAAGACACCGTCCCCTCCGCCTTCATCACCGAAGCAGACACGCGGTCGATGCTCGGCAAGCCCCCGGCGACCGGCGCGTGGCGCGAGGGTGACCCCGTCGGCAGGCGTTCGTTCGTCTCCCTCGGCGCAATGGCGCTCGAACGCGGTGGTCACCTGCCGTCGGTGCGCGTCGCCTATGAGAGCTGGGGCACGCTTAACGAGGAGGGCACGAATGCGGTGCTCGTGCTGCACGCGCTCACCGGCGACAGCCACGTCTCCGGCGCTCCCGGCCCCGGGCACCGCACCGCCGGCTGGTGGTCGGCGAACGTCGGCCCCGGCCGCGCCGTCGACACCGACGAGTGGTACGTCGTCGCCCCGAACATGCTGGGCGGATGCCAGGGTACGACCGGCCCCGCATCGCACTCGCCGCGCGGTCGAGAGTGGGCGTCGAGCTTTCCGTTCGTGACGATCCGTGACCAAGTCGCGGTGCAGCTCGCACTGACTGACCGGCTCGGCATCGACCGGTGGGCCGCCGTCATCGGCGGGTCGATGGGTGGCATGCAGGCGCTCGAGTGGGCGGTCGGCAACCCGGAGCGCCTGGAGCGTGTCGCCGTGCTCGCGGCACCGGCAATCAGCAAGGCCGACCAGATTGCGCTCAACTCGGTGCAGATCGAGGCGGTCCGCATGGATCCCGCGTTCGCCGACGGCGACTACTACGAGGCGGTGGATGGCGACGGGCCGCACCGCGGGCTCGCCCTCGCGCGGCGCATGGCGCTGCTCAACTACCGCTCCCCCACCGAACTGAACGACCGCTTCGAACGCAGCTGGCAGAGCGGCTTGAGCCCCCTCGGCGGCGGCGGACGCTACGCCGTCGAGAGCTACCTCGATTTCCACGGCAACAAGTTCACAAGACGCTTCGACGCCAACAGCTACATCACACTGGTCGAGGCGATGAATTCGCACGACGTCGGTCGTGACCGGGGCGGGGCCGTCGCCGCCCTCGGCCGAGCGACGGCGAAGGCTCTCGTGCTCGGCATCAGCAGCGACCGCCTGTTCCCGATCGACAACCAGATCGAGCTCGGCGCGCACCTGCCGGGAAACATCGACGGCACGTCGACGGTGATAATCGACTCCGATTTCGGCCACGACGGTTTTCTCATCGAAGACACCGTCGTCGGCACCCACCTGGCCCGGCTCCTGGCCGCCTAGGCGGATGCGGGACTCGGTGCGACGCGGCTCGGCCGCGTTAACCGCGCCGGGGCCGCGGGTCTCCCCGCGGCCCCGACATTCCCCCGGTGTTGCCCCTCTAGCAGAGACTGTACCCCGGCGTTTGTGCCCCACCGAGTGGTTTGCCACCCCCACTTGGGGTGGCAAACTATGGGAGCATGCCTTAAGCGATTGATATGAGTTGTCTTTTTTCGCGACCAATGGGGGGCCAATGGAACACATCGTGAAGGAGCGCGACCGTCTACTCCAGCGCACCGCGCGGTTCTACGGTCTGAGCTTCACCGGCGTCTCCCTCCTCTGCCTGAGCGTGCCCGGGTCGGTCTCGTCGCTGACCCACGTCGTCGTCGTTCCGCTGTTCGTGGTACTCGTCGTCAGCCAGTATCGCCGCGGTTCGAGTCGCGCCACCCTGAGGTTCTTCGTCGAAATGGCGGCCGGTCTCGGCATCGTGCTCGCTGTCACCACCTTCAACGGCGGGCAGCTCACCGCCGCCGCGCTGATGAGCATCATGCTGTTGACCTCCGCATCGCTGGCCTCGGCGGGCATCCCCCTCGCGACGGACCGCGTGCGTGGGGCGATTCTCCTGGGCGACTTCGTGCTCGTCGCGGGCTCCACGATCCTTCTCACCGCCGATGCGCAGTCCCCGATCGCGACGGCGGGCTCCATCGCGACGGGTTGGACCGTCACGACTCTCATCGGCGTGTGGATCAGCGCCGCTGTGCCCCAGGCGGCCCGACGAATCGCGAGCATCGGCCGCGCGCACCGGGCGGAACGGCAGGCGAGCGAGATCGAGGCGCAGCGTCGCCAGTCCGCGCGGCTGCTGCACGACACCGTGCTCGCGACCCTCACTATGCTCGCCCACTCCGGTTTCGGCGTGGCTCCCGACGCCCTCCGCCAGCAGTCCGCGGATGACGCCAAGCTGCTGCGCCAGTTGCGGCTCGGTGCGACGCCCTCGCCCCAGTCCTCCGGCGGATACACCCTCGAACCCGTCGAGGAGACCGTGCTCGGCACCACGCTCGAATCGGTCAAGCAGCGCTTCGGCCGCATGGGGCTCGAGGTGAGCTGGCACGGCACAGGCCAGGTCCTCCTGCCGAGCAACGTGCTCGATGCCTTCCTGCTCGCACTGGCGGAGTGCCTCGAGAATGTGCGTCGACATTCCGGTGTGCGTGAGGCGCACGTCACCATCGTCGACGACGCGAGCACCGTCAGGGCGATGATCACCGATGCGGGTGTCGGCTTCACCCTCGACGATGTCGACTCCGCCCGCCTCGGGTTCAAGGAATCCGTGGTGGGGCGCCTGAAGGAGGTCGGCGGTCACGCCCGGCTCTTCTCCGAGCCGGGCTCCGGCACCACCGTCGTACTGGAGGTTCCCCGGTGACATACCCGGAAACCGCGGGCAAGACCCTCGGCCTGCTGGCCGACGTGCGAGCAAGCCGCACCTTCGTGGGCGAGGCCCGTCGCCTCGTGCGGCCGGAGAACCCGCACCGCGCCAGCCTCGGAACGGCGTTCATCGGCATCGGCGCGGCGCTCATCTGTGGCATCCGGGCCGTCTATGGCTTCAGCTGGTTCGTTGCGTACTGGCCGTCATACGCCGACCCGACACCCGCACTCGCGGCATGGGTCGTGCTCATCGTCGTGCTGGTGACCGCCTTCGTGGT
>JAODAY010000053.1 GCA_025463665.1 Microbacteriaceae bacterium | reverse complement strand
GGTCGGCGACGAACGGGGTGGCGAAGGATGCGGCATCCGCCCACTCGTAGAGCGCGTTCGACGACTCCCTGGTGCGGGCGTCGGCCCACGCGAGGCCGCCGTTGCCGTTCATCCACTCGACCTGGTTCTCGAGCAGCAGCAGCGTCGAGATCGCGGGGGTGTTGAGTGTCTGGTCGAGCCGCGAGTTGTCGAGGGCGTTCTTGATCGACAGGAACTCGGGGATGTAGCGCCCGCTCGCCGCGATGCGCTCCACCCGCTCGATCGCCGCGGGGGAGAACAGGGCGAACCAGATGCCGCCGTCGCTCGCGAAGTTCTTCTGCGGAGCGAAGTAGTAGACGTCGGCCTGGTTCGCGTCGAAATCGATGCCGCCGGCGCCGCTCGTGGCGTCGATCACGGTGAGGGCGCCGGCATCGCCTGCGACACGCGTGACGGGCGCCATGACACCCGTGGATGTCTCGTTCTGGGGCCATGCGTAGACGTCGATGCCCTCGAGCACCTCGACCTCGGCGCGAGAACCCGCCGGTGCGTTGATGATGTGCGGCGCGGTCAGCCACGGGGCGCCCGCGGCGACGCCGAACTTCGAGCCGAACTCGCCGAAAGTCAGGTTCTCACTGCGCTTCTCGATGAGACCGAAGGCCGCGGCATCCCAGAACGCGGTCGACCCGCCGTTGCCCATGACGACCTCGTAGCCGTCGGGAAGGCGGAAGAGGTCGGACAGGCCGGTGCGCACGCGGCCGACGAGGTTTTTGACGGGGGACTGGCGGTGCGAAGTGCCCATGATGGACGATCCGGCACCGGCGAGGTAGGCGAGCTGCTCTGGCCGGACCTTGGATGGTCCGCATCCGAAGCGGCCATCGAGGGGGAGGAGGTCTGTGGGAATCACGATCGTCGACATGCCGCAATTGTATTGTTCGGGGAGGAACGGTTTGCCTGTGTGACGCGCTCGGCTCAATGAGAGCGGTTATCAAAACAAGTAGTCTTGGTCACTACCGCGCGACCTGGAGGCCTCAATGACGGATCTTGTTGATACCACCGAGATGTACCTGCGCACGATCCTCGATCTCGAGGAGGAGCACATCGTGCCCCTGCGTGCCCGCATCTCCGAACGACTCGGCCACTCGGGACCCACCGTCTCCCAGACCATCGGGCGCATGGAACGCGACGGACTCGTCGTCGTCGAGGGCGACCGGCACCTCGCGCTGACCCCCTCTGGCCGCAGCAAGGCCGTGCACGTCATGCGCAAGCACCGCCTCGCGGAGCGGCTCCTCGCCGACGTCATCGGCCTGGACTGGGCCTATGTTCACGAAGAGGCCTGCCGTTGGGAGCACGTGATGAGTGAGCAGGTCGAGCGTCGACTGCTCGAGATGCTGGGCCACCCCAAGGAGTCGCCGTACGGCAACCCGATTCCGGGCCTCGAAGAGCTGGGGGATGCCGCCGCCCCGCACTTCATGGACGGTGTCGTCAACCTCGTCGTGCGCGTCTCTGGCTCGACCGAACCGGTCAGTGCCGTCATCCGTCGCCTGGGCGAACCGGTGCAATTCGAACCCGAATTGTTGCAGCAGTTGCAGAACGCCGGGGTCATGCCCGGGGCCGTCGCGACCATCTCCGCCGCCGGTTCATATGTCTTCGTCGCGGTCGACGGATTCGGCGAAGGACTCGAGCTGCCGAACGAAGTCGCTGTGCACATTTTCGTCGGATTGTAACTCTTTTCGGGGGTACAAGATATCCACAGAATGGGGTGCATTATTACGAATAGGTGACAAAGTTCGAGCCATCCCGTATGGTTGCAAAGTCTTCGTGGCCAGAATCCCGGTCGAAGACCCAGTGCGAGACGTCTCTTTCTCCCGTCTTTTGCTGCTGGTACGTGAATATATATACGAAACGGATGGGGCAGCGAACCTAGCGCTGCTGAGACGCAGGAGGGTAATAACTCTTGGCCAATGAACGATCCAGCAGCACCGGCATGAACCCGAATGACTTGCCCACGCGGCGCGAACTGCGTTCCGCGACGCGTGCGGTCACTCGTAGCCAGCGCCCCACGCTCGCCACCGCGAACCCCGTTCTTGGCACCTCGCCCCTTCCTGCGGCGCGCAAGAAGCGAAAGTCCAGCCTGATGAGCATCGCCGTCACGGCGGTCATCGTTCCCGGCCTCTTCGCTACCGTCGCCCTCCCGGCCTATGCCTTCGTGCCGCCCGCCGACGATTCCGATCTTGCAACCGCGGTCGCCCTCGAGGACTACAAGGAGACCGGTGCGCAGAGTGTCGTCGTCGACGCCGGCGCGAGCATCTCCTCGGTGGCCCGCGAGGAGTTCAGCGCCACATCCGAGGCAGAGCTCGCCGCGGTCGCCGCGGCGAAAGCGGCCGAGGTTGCCGCTCAGAAGCGTGCCGAGGTTGCCGCGAGCTTCTCGCAGTACTCCGGCCCCTCCGCCTCGGAGATCGCAGCCAACCCGACGCACGAAGCCGTCGACCGCAGCAGCGTCGTCAGCGTCGCCAAGCAGTACATCGGCACTCCCTACGTCTTCGGTGGCGCGAACCCGGGCGGCTTCGACTGCTCCGGCTACATCCAGTACGTTTTCGCCCAGTTCGGTGTCTCGCTTCCGCACTCGGTGAGCGGCCAGGCAGCGGCTGGCACGCGCGTCTCGCTCGCCGAGGCTGTGCCCGGCGACATCGTGATCATGTCCGGTCACGACGGCTTCTACATGGGCAACGGACAGATCATGGATGCGCCCCGAGCGGGCAAGTCCATCAGCATCCGGCCGATCTGGACCAGCGACTACTACATCGTGCGTATCGGCGTGTAAGCCGCCGACCGAAGCGTAACGTTTCGGTCGCACCGCAGTGTCGGCGTTCCATTTCATTGTGGAACGCCGATTGTGCGTTAACCTATTCTTCTTGGAGTTCTACGAGTTCTAGGAGAGCCGATGTTCAGCAAGCGCAGCGTCCCAACCACGGATGTTCGCGCCTGTTTGCTCACTCGGCACAGCGGTCCGGGCGACGTATTCATACGCGCGCGCAAGAACAAGGCACTGTCTTCCTGACAGTGCCTTTTGTTTGTCCGCTCGCCCCTAGATCCGTCGTCGCCCAAGAACGCATGTCGAATGCCTGCAAGCCGTGCAGGCGCTTTCGAAAGGATGACGATGCGCACCCTGGTACTGAACGCCGGCTACGAGCCCCTCGGCGTGGTGTCCTTCAAGCGAGCACTCGTGCTGGTGATGAACGAAAAAGCGACCATAATCGCAGCAGACGGAGAGCACCCGGTCTTCGGGATCAGTGGTGCGTGGGATCGACCGTCGGTGATCATTCTCCGGCGCTACGTGCGCATACCGAGCGGACGAAGCCTGCCGGTGTCTCGCCGTGGCGTGCTGCGACGGGACAACAGCCGGTGCGGGTACTGCGGTGCGTCCGCCGCGACGATCGACCACATCACGCCCCGTTCGCGTGGCGGCAAGGACAGCTGGGAGAGCCTTGTCGCCTGCAGCCTGTGTACTGAACTAACTCCCGAAGCCTCCGCAATCTTCGGTGGCCGGTGCGCATGGGAGCTCGCGGCATGAACCGGAGCCTCGTCCTCAACGCCTCGTACGAGCCGCTGGGTGTCGTTTCTACGCGCCGCGCCATTCTGCTCGTCATGACCGGCAAGGCGTCGACCCTTGCAGCGTCCGGCACCAAGTGGCACAGCCGGTCGATGGAGCTCGACGCCCCGAGCGTCATTCTGCTGACCCACTACGTGCACGTCCCCCGTCGGCGAATCGCGCTCACGCGACAGGCTGCACTCGATCGCTACGGCCACGTCTGCGGATACTGCGGGAAGCACGGCGACACCCTCGACCACGTTGTTCCGCGGGCCCGTGGTGGCACCCACACCTGGGACAACGTCTTGATCGCCTGCTTCCGATGCAACAACAAGAAGTCGGACAAGCTGCTCAGCGAGCTCGGTTGGCGTCTGCCGTTCGAGCTGAAAGAGCCGGAGCCGAACGTGGCTTCGTTCATCACGATGCGCTGGGGCGAGCCCGCTTGGGAGGAGTACACAAGCCCGTGGCGTCGCCGCGAACTGAGAATGGCTGGTTGATACACTCACCACCGTACTGCTCGGGCGGTCCTCTTCTGAGCTGAGATGCAGATGAGGAGGGAACTCCTGCTCCCGCGCCTAGGCGGCATGCGCGAGGCGCCTGGAAGATTCCGCGCGCCTCCCCGAAGTCGATTCCCGACTCGATAACCGACGAGCTATTCGCTGTGCTGAAACACCATCGCGACCGAGCGTTGGTCGCAATGTTTCTCAGTACCGGAGCCCGGGCAACAGAGCTGCAAGGCGTCCTATCGCCGCTGGCGTCGCACATGGATAAGGCCCCGACTGAATTCAATCGGGGCCTTGCTCGTGTTGCGGGTCAGACGCTGGTGGCGTCTTCGATCTTTCCGACCAGTTCTTCGATGATGTCTTCGAGGAAGAGCACGCCGGTGGTGTTGCCGTCGGCGTCGAGCGTGCGGGCCACGTGCGACCCGGCACGGCGCATGGCGGCGAGGGCGTCTTCGAGGTCGGACGACGCGAGCAC
>JAODAY010000015.1 GCA_025463665.1 Microbacteriaceae bacterium | reverse complement strand
GTGCCGCGCCGCCTGGACCTCTGGGTGTTCGGCAGCGGCCCGGGCGTGGGCGAGGGTGCTCTCGCCCTCTACCGCCACGCGCGCCAGGCCAACGCCGACAGAACCTACGTGTGGCTCGCGCGCGATGCGGCAGACCGTGCGGCGGCGGCGCGTCTCGGAGTTCCGGCCGTGATCAAGGGGTCGGCGCGCGGGTTCTGGTGCACGCTGCGCGCCGGCGTCGTGGTCGTGACGCACGGTTTCGGCGACGCCAACCGCTACGGCTTGCGGGGGGCTTTCGTCGTGCAGCTGTGGCACGGCATCCCGCTCAAGCTCATCAACCTCGACTCGCCCGCCACGCTGCGCAGCCGCCTGTTGCCCAATTCGCGGCTCGTGCGCGGGGCCCTGCGGCACATGTACCGCACGGCGGCACGATCGATCGACCTCATGCCCGCGGCATCCGAGGTCTCGGCCACCCGGCTGCGCTCGGCATTCGACCTTCCCGCCCACCGCGTCGTCGTCACAGGCGATCCCCGTGACGACATTTTGTTGACCGGCTCCGACACGGCGCGCACGACCGAGGCCCGTGACCGCCTGTTCGCAGCCCTCGGCATCGGCTCCCGCGGCGACCGCGTGCTGTTGTATGCCCCGACCTGGCGCGACGGCGAAGTCGACCCCGGCGTGCCCACCGCGACCGAGTGGCGCTCCATCGCCGACTTCCTCGAGGCCGCAGACGCTCTGCTCGTCGTCCGTCCCCATCCGCACGGGGTCGGCGACTACGCGGATGGATTCGCCATCAGCGACCGCATCCGTCTGCTGAGCGTCGCCGACTGCACCGACGTGACGACTGTGCTGAGCGCAATAGAGGTGCTCATCACCGACTACTCCTCGATCGCCTACGACTTCGCCCTCACCGGGCGACCGATCGCGTTCCTCGCGCCCGATGTGGACAGGTACACCACGAACCGCGGCCTCTACGTTCCCTACTCCACGTTCAGCGGGTCGCGCGAGACGAGGTCCTGGGGCGAGCTGCTCGACCTTCTCGAGCTGCTGCACACCGATCCCGCCGTGCGCAAACGACTCGCGGAGCACAGCGAGATGCTCGCTGGCTTCCACCACGCGCACCGCGACGGCAGAAATACTGAGAGAGTGTATCTCGAGATCACCACTCGGCTGAAAGAGCACCGATGACAGCGACGCTTCCCGCCGGCCCTTCACGGTCGATCACGATCGACTCCGCCGTTCTGCACGCCGGAGCGACGCCACGACTCGTGATCGCCGGTGTCGGTGCCGCGCCGGCGACGGCGACACTGACCGGCCCGCGCCTCGTCATGGTGGCCACCGTCGATGCGGGCGACGCACGGTGGGAGGTGAGCTTCGACCTGCTGGTCTCGCGCTGGCATGGGACCCGCTTGCCACCGCCCTCCGGCAGCTACCGTCTCGAGCTTCGCGACGGCGCAGACGCGGTGCTCCCCCTGCTGCTGACCGCCCAGCTGCCCGCCGAGGCGCTGCTCGAGGGATATTTTCGCGCGACGCTCCGACGGACGGATGCACCGGACCCCGGCTTCGCGCTCGACCTCGCCGCACCGCTCAGCGATGCGGAGCGCGGCAGCGACAGGCAGGCCGAACTCGAGCGCGCCTATCGTTCGGCCACCCCGGCGCCCGTGGACGCGGTGTTCTTCGAGAGCTTCTACGGGCAGAGCGCGGCGTGCAACCCGCTCGCGATCGACCGGGCCCTCGCGGTCGCGCGGCCGTCGATCCCCCGGTATTGGAGCGTCGTCGATGCGTCGATCGAAGTGCCGCCGGGATCCATCGCGATCATCGAGGGCAGCGCCGAGTGGTGGCGTGTCCGCGGTTCCGCCCGACTCATCGTCGTCAACGACTGGCTGCGCAACCGGTACCGCCGCCGTTCGTTCCAGACCGTGCTGCAGACCTGGCATGGCACCCCGCTCAAGAAGATCGCCCTCAGCCGGCCCGGTGTCGGCGTGCGCACCGTGCTCGCGACGATTCGGGAACGCTCCCGATGGAGCATCCTGCTCGCCCAGAATGCCCACAGCGCCCGAGTGTTTCGAACGGCCTATGCCTTTTTCGGTCCGATCTGGCAGGAGGGGTACCCCCGCGACGACACGCTCATCGCCGGAGACGCCGCGGCGGTGCGGCGCCGCCTCGGCATCGCAGACGATGTGACCGTGCTGCTGTATGCACCGACGTGGCGCGACGACCGGCCCGAGCATGTCGACCACCTCGATGTGGCCGCCTTCACCGACGCGCTCGGGCCGGGGTACCTGACGCTGATCCGCGGCCACTCCCGCACGCTGCGGCCCGGCCACGACGTTCTCGCGACGAACGTGCTCGACGTCACCGGCTACCCGGAGGTGAGCGATCTCTTCCTCGCCGCCGACGCTCTCATCACCGACTACTCCTCAGTGATGTTCGACTTCAGTGTCACGGGCAAGCCCATGTTCTTCTTCGTTCCCGACCTCGAACACTACAAGCGGCAGCTTCGCGGCTTCTATTTCGATCTGGACGCCGCCGCCCCCGGACCGATAGTGCAAAACGCAGACGAGCTGGTCGGGCTGATCACGGACCGCGATCGGGTTCGTGCCCGCTACGCCGACAGGTACCGCGAATGGCAGGAGCGCTTCAACCCGCGTGACGACGGCGATTCGGCCGCGCGAGTCGTCGCCCGGCTGCTGAAGCGCAAGGTGATCGGCTAGATTTCAGTCCGCGACGTGTCCACGGTCCCGCGCGCGCCGCGGAGCAGCCCGACGATGAATCCCGCACCCCAGCTCAGGTGCATCGTCGGCAAAACAACGACGAAGAACCAGCGGTCGAGCCGGTTCGCTCCCCTGTCGCCAACGAACGCGAGCCACAAGACGAGCACGACGTAGGCGACCGGTCCGAGATAGACAACGGATTCCGCAGCGCCGCCCCAGCCGTCGAGAACTCCGGTCACCTGCAGAAGCAATATGACGATCGCGGCGAGCACGTTGAGCACAAGCACGGGCGGCACGAAGA
>JAODAY010000339.1 GCA_025463665.1 Microbacteriaceae bacterium | reverse complement strand
AACCTGCGACCAAAAGATTAGAAGGCTTTTGCTCTATCCACTGAGCTACAGAGGCGGGACCGGACCAACTTTACCGCAGGATTGTCAGACCGCTTTCGCCAGCGCGCTGAGCACCTGGTTGACCGTGGGAACCCCCTCGGCCCGAAACACCTCGGTGCCGTCCCCGGAGACGACGATCACCGTCGGTGTCGAGCGAATGCCGGCCCTCTCGGCCTCCGCGGTGTCACGGGCGACGTCGAGTTCGGCGATCTTCGCGGCCGGCACCAGGCCCGCGACGAGCTTGAGCACGCCGCGGGTCTGGATGCACGGATCGCAGAAGGACGAGGAGAAGAAGATCAGGTTCACGTCAGGCTCAACCGCCGCGCGTCCCGGAAGATTCCGTCTACTGCTCGCTCGGGCTACTGCTCGCTCAGTCGCTCGTCTGGGTCTTCGATCGGCTCGCCGTCGGCGGCATCCCAGGTGTAGGTGACTCGAACCCGGTCACCGACCTTGTGCGCCTCCGGAGAGTTGTAGACGACCTGTGTTTCCTTGCCGTTGAGGGCGACCAGCACGGTCAGCTCCTCGTCGTACGATCCGTCGGTGCTGACGCGGGTATCGGTCTGTCCGTCGTAGGGACCGCCGGTGTAGAGCACGATGTACTCGTCGCCGCGGCTGAGCGTTACAGCGTTGTTTGTCATGAGTCAGTCCTATCAGACTCCGAGCATCGTGAGGATTCCGGCGAGGACCGACACGACGCCGAGCACGAGTGCGATGGAGGCGATGACAAGGTGCACGGTGAGGAACCTCGACGCCTTTCCGTCCGGTCGTCTCGCCCGGGGATCCCTTGCGACGCGGCGGTAGAAGGTGGGCCACACGGCGAAGTTGAACGCGCCGTTGAGGATGAGCAGGATTGCGAGCGTGACTGACATGGTGCCTCGACCCTATCTGGGCCGTAGCTAGACTGAGGCAATGGCTACTGCTGCGGATCGACTGGTCTGGATCGACTGTGAAATGACCGGACTCGACCTTGCGGTCGACGAACTCGTCGAGGTTGCGGTGGTCATCACCGACTACGACCTGGTGCCGATCCACCCGGGGCTCACCATCGTGATCAACCCCGACAAGTCGGCTCTCGACAACATGGGCGACTTCGTGCGCAACATGCACACCGAGAGCGGGCTCATCACCGAGATACCGGGGGGCGTGAGCCTCGCCGACGCGGAGTACGCGGTGCTCGAGTACATCCTCGAATACATCCCGAACGCGGCATCCGCCCCGCTTGCCGGAAACACCATCGGCACCGACCGGGCGTTCCTCGCCAAGTACATGCCGAGGGTCGACAACCACCTGCACTACCGCAGCATCGACGTGTCGTCGATCAAGGAGCTCTCGCGCCACTGGTTCCCTCGCGTGTACTTCAACGCGCCCGCGAAGAACGGTGGACATCGCGCCCTCGCCGACATTCTCGAGTCAATTCGCGAGCTCGATTACTACCGAAAAGCGGTATTTACCGCGGAACCCGGGCCCACGACCGAGCAGGTGCAGACCATCTCCGCCGAAGTGGTGGACAGATTCGCTCCGCATCTGTAATAGAATCGTCTAGTTGCCTCTCGTGAGACTGCGAGAAACGACAGCTTGGTGGGCGTAGCTCAGTTGGCAGAGCGCTGGCTTGTGGAGCCGGATGTCGCGGGTTCGAGCCCCGTCGTTCACCCCAAGGCTGCGAAAGCAGCACCACGAATGGCCCGACACGATGTCGGGCCATTCGTCTTATATGCAAGGCTTGCACCGTGCCACAAACGCTCGAAGAGACCGCATCGCGTGAGCAGATCGCGCTCGATTCCCCGTGGGTCACGCTGGTCTGGAACGACCCGGTGAACCTCATGAGCTATGTCTCCTATGTCTTTCGCAGCTACTTCGGTTTCAGCCGCGAGGAGGCGGACCGCCGGATGCTGCAGGTGCACGAGAACGGGCGCGCCGTCGTCGCGACCGGCAGCCGGGAAGAGATGGAACGTCACGTGGAGGCCATGCACGACTTCGGCCTCTGGGCGACCCTCCAGAAGGTCGACGCGTGACCCCCTTCGAGCGCGCCGACGACGGGGTGCTCGCGGCCGAGTTCACTCCGCTCGAGAGCGGCATCATCACCGACCTGGCGGTCCAGATCGCGGAACTGCTCGGCGAGCTCGGCGCCGATGCCGCCCACCCGGACGACGTCTTCGCGTCGATCGGCATCGGCGGCACCGACCGCCTGCACCGCGATCCGGCCATCGCACGGCTGCTCCCCGACGCCTACGGCGAGGACGCTGACGCGTCCGGCGACTTTCGTCGAATGACGGAGCAGTCCCTGGCCACCCGCAAGGTCGGTAATGCCCGCACGGTGGTCGACTCCCTCGCGCGCGGAGACGGTCAGGTGGAACTGATCGACGAGGAGGCGCACGCCTGGATGAAGTGCCTCTCCGACATTCGCCTCACCCTCGCCACCCGCCTCGGCATCGAGGAGGACGGCGACACGGGCGCAACGGACAGCGACGTGGCCCTCGCGATGCACGACCTCTACGACTGGCTCGCCTACGTCACCGAGACCCTCATCGACGCGCTCGAGTCCTGAGCGCCGAGCCCGCGCGTCAACTCTGCGAGAGTGGACGCGTGGATGACATCAACGCCGAGGCCTTCGAACTGCTCGTGATCGACGAACTCGACGACCTGCCCGACGACATGGTCGACGGCCTCGACAACGTCGTCTTCGTGACCGAGGACCGACCGGAGGACGGCTCGCTCGACCTGCTCGGCCTCTACGACGGTGTCGCGCTGACCGACCGTGGCCAGTACGGATTCGGGGAGCTGCCCGACCGCATCATCCTGTATCGCGAACCGCTGCTCGCCGTCGCCGAAGATCTCGAAGAGCTCAAGGACCAGATCCACATCACTCTCGTGCACGAGATCGCGCACTTCTACGGAATCGACGACGACCAGTTGCACGAACTCGGC
>JAODAY010000319.1 GCA_025463665.1 Microbacteriaceae bacterium | reverse complement strand
GGTGCCCAGGTGAGCGAACCGGTGACGGCAGCCCACCCGATGAGCACGGGGAAGCAGCCCGCGATGCCGCCCCAGATGATGTTCTGCTCGGTGCGGCGCTTGAGCCACAGCGTGTAGACGAACACGTAGACGAGAATCGCGACGAGTGACAGCGACGCCGCGAGCCAATTGGTGAAGACCGCGAGCCAGACGATGGATGCCACGCCGATCACCCACGCGAAGACGAGTGCCTCGCGATCGCTCAGGTCGCCGGTCACGAGGGGACGGCTCTGGGTGCGCTTCATGAGCCGATCGATGTCGCGGTCAATGTAGCAATTGAAGGCACTCGCGGAACCGGCGCTGAGCGAGCCGCCGATGAGCGTTGCAATCACAAGCCAGAGTCCGGGGAGACCGTCGCCAGCGAGGATCATCACGGGGGCGGTCGTCACGAGGAGCAACTCCACGACGCGCGGCTTGGTGAGCGACAGGTACGCCGTGAACTTGCGGCGAAAGCCGATGTGACCGCTCGTAGGGCGGTTGCGTACGGCTACGTCCATGACTCCTCAATCGAAAGCTGTTGAGACTCAATTGTAGGTGAATCGCCATCGCAGGAGGTTCGCACGCGGCGCAAGTCCCACGCGGTCGCACTCAGCAAACCGTATACTTGTCTGTGCTTGCCACACCGTTGGCGTATGAGCGCGGTACCTCAATACCCCGAGTCCATCGTGTTCCCCACGGGAGTGCCGATGACGTCAGCGGCAGGCGAACACCTCTCCGCAGCGATCGCCTGATCTGCTGCTGTGCACTATGAAGGGTCATCAATCACGTGGCAGCTTTCCAATGGGATTCCATCGACAACAAGGCCGTAGACACCGCCCGTATTCTTGCGGCGGACGCCGTGGAGAAGGTCGGTAATGGTCATCCCGGCACCGCGATGAGCCTCGCTCCCGCCGCTTACCTGCTTTTCCAGAAGGTCATGCGCCGCGACCCGAGCGACAACGAGTGGATCGGTCGCGACCGGTTCATCCTGTCCGTCGGTCACAGCTCGCTCACCCAGTACGTGCAGTTGTATTTCGGTGGCTACGGCCTCGAGATCGACGACCTGAAGGCCCTACGCACCTGGGGATCCAAGACCCCCGGCCACCCGGAGTACGGCCACACCGACGGCATCGAGATCACCACCGGCCCCCTCGGCCAGGGGCTCGCCTCGGCCGTGGGCTTCGCATATGCCGCCCGCTACGAGCGCGGCCTGTTCGACCCGGAGGCCGCAGCGGGCACGAGCCCCTTCGACCACTTCATCTACACAATTGCCGGCGACGGCGACCTCCAGGAAGGCGTCACGAGCGAGGCATCCTCGCTCGCCGGCCACCAGGAACTCGGCAACCTCATCGCGATCTACGACTCGAACCAGATCTCGATCGAAGACGACACGAACATCGCCTTCACCGAAGACGTCCACGCCCGCTACCTCTCGTACGGGTGGGACGTTCGAGTCGTCGACTGGAAGAAGACCGGCGAGTACGTCGAAGACGTCGCCGAACTGAATGACGCGATCGAGGCCGCCAAGGCCGTCACCGACAAGCCGTCGCTCATCATCCTCAAGACGATCATCGGATGGCCTTCGCCGAAGAAGCAGAACTCCGGCAAGATCCACGGCGCCGCACTCGGCGCCGAAGAGCTCGCCGCGGTCAAGGAGGTGCTCGGCTTCGACCCCGAGAAGACCTTCGACGTCGACCCCGAGGTCATCGCCCACACCCGCAAGGCCCTCGAGCGCGGCAAGGCCGACCACGCGGAGTGGAACGAGCAGTTCGAGGCATGGGCGACCGCGAACCCCGACAAGAAGACGCTCCTCGACCGCGTGCTCTCCGGTGCACTGCCCGACAACGTGGAAGACGCCCTTCCCGTGTTCGAGGCGGGCAAGGACGTCTCGACCCGCGCCGCGAGCGGCAAGGTCATCAACGCCCTCGCCGGCGTCGTTCCCGAACTGTGGGGCGGCTCCGCCGACCTCGCCGAGTCGAACCTGACGACCATCTCCGGAGCCGGCTCGTTCGTGCCGGAGAAGTGGTCGACGCACGACTGGAAGGCCAGCCCGGCCGGACGTGTGCTGCACTTCGGTATCCGTGAGCACGCCATGGGCGCGATCCTCAACGGCATCGTCCTGCACGGCAACACGCGCCCCTTCGGTGGCACCTTCCTCATCTTCAGCGACTACATGCGCCCGGCCGTGCGACTCGCCGCGCTCATGAAGGCACCGGCCATCTACGTCTGGACCCACGACTCCGTGGCCCTCGGCGAAGATGGACCGACGCATCAGCCGATCGAGCAGCTCGCGACCCTGCGCGCCATTCCCGGACTCGACATCGTGCGCCCCGGCGACGCGAACGAGACCGCATGGGCCTGGAAGACGATTCTCGAACGCCGTGGCGGCCCGGCCGGCATCGCGCTGACCCGCCAGAACATCCCGGTGTTCGAACGTGGCGAGGGCGACGCGCACGACGAGGTCTTCGCCTCGGCGAAGAACGTCGCCAAGGGCGCGTACGTGCTGGCGGAGGCGCCGAACGGCACCCCCGACATCATCTTCATCGCCACCGGCTCCGAGCTGCAGATCGCCGTCGAGGCCCGCGAGGTGCTCAAGGGCGAAGGCATCAACGCCCGCGTCGTGTCGGCACCGAGCCTCGAATGGTTCGAAGAGCAGGATGCCGCATACCGCGAATCGGTGCTCCCCGCAGCGGTTACCGCCCGCGTCTCGATCGAGGCCGGCATCAGCCTCACCTGGGAACGCTACGTCGGCGGCGCCGGCCGCAGCGTATCCATCGAGCACTTCGGCGCATCCGCCGACTACAAGACACTGTTCCGCGAGTTCGGAATGACGACAGAGGCCGCAGTGGCCGCCGCTAAAGATTCCCTCGCAGCCCGCTAATCAGCGAGCCCGAAGAAAGAAGAGAAGCAACTATGACGAACACCACTCCCACCGCCGACCTTTCGGCTGCCGGTGTCAGCATCTGGCTCGACGACCTTTCGCGCGAGCGCATCGCCACCGGTGGGCTGCAGAAGCTCATCGCCGAGCGCAACGTCGTCGGCGTCACCACCAACCCGACGATCTTCGCCAGCGCACTCGCCAAGGGCGAGGCCTACGACGAACAGGTCGCCATGCTCGCCAAGGCGGGGACCAGCGTCACCGACGCCGTCTTCGAGATCACGACCGACGACGTCGCCGCCGCTAGCGACATCTTCCGCCCGATCTACGACGAGACCAACGGCTTCGACGGCCGCGTGTCGATCGAGGTCGAGCCGGCCTTCGCTCACGACGCCGCCGCGACCAGCGAGCAGGCGAAGGCGCTGTGGGCCAAGATCGGCCGGCCCAACGCGCTCATCAAGATTCCCGCGACCGTCGAGGGCCTGGAGGCCATCACCGAGGCGATCGGCGCCGGTATCAGCGTCAACGTCACCCTGATCTTCAGCCTCGAGCGCTACCGCGAGGTCATCAACGCCTACCTGAGCGGACTCGAGAAGGCCAAGGAAGCGGGCATCGACCTGTCGACCCT
>JAODAY010000315.1 GCA_025463665.1 Microbacteriaceae bacterium | reverse complement strand
GAGCACGAACGACACGACCGCGAGCCCCGCGCTCACGCCGATCGACCAGGCGGCCGCGTCGGTGAACGCCTGCGGCACCTGGGAGGGGTCGGTAATGCCCGCGTTGGTGATGCCGCTGAACAGCACGCTGCCGACCACTGCGATACCGATCGCGCTACCGATACGCTGCATCACGCCGATGACGCCGCTCGCCCCGCCGGCCTCCGCGCGGTCGACGGTCGCCACGATGAACTGGGCGTTGGGCGCGATGAACAGTCCGTTGCCGAGGCCGGCGACGAGCAGCGGCACCAACAGGATCCAGCTCGTGAGGTCGGCGCTGTCGACGACCAGAAGCAGCACGAAGACGGCGACGAGTCCGACGGTGACCAGAGCGGTTCCGAGGACCAGAACGCTGCGACCGAGTCTCACGGCGAGCCGGTCGCTCTGCGACGAGCCCACGATGGCGCCGATGGCGAACGGGATCGAGACGAGCCCGGACTCGAGTGCGGTGTGGCCGAGCCCCGACTGCCACAGGATCGAGATGGTGAAGAAGATGCTTGTGAACGCCGCGAAGTAGACGAGGGCGAGAACGGTTCCACCGGTGAAGGCGGGGTGGCTGAACAGGTGCGGCGGCACGAGCGGATTCTTGCCCCGCTTGTCATAGGAGATTTCCCAGAATGCGAACGCGACGATGAGCAGGGCGCCGGCGGCGAGGGTGAGGAACGTCCACAGCGGCCAGCCCTGGTCCTGGCCCTCGATGAGCGGCACCAGGAGGGCGACGAGTGCGGCGGAGATGAGAACGAGGCCGAACACGTCGATGCCGGCCTTGGCCCTGGCTCCCCCGCGCAGTTCCGCGCCGTTCGGAAGCAGAATGATCGCCGCGATCACGGCCGCGATGCCGATCGGAAGATTGACCCCGAACACGAGCCGCCAGCCGTTCTCCTCACCGAACGCCTCGATGATGAGCCCACCGACGATCGGGCCGAGTGCCGACGAGACACCGATGACGGCGCCCATGATGGCGAACGCCTTGCCACGGGATGCCGCGGGGAACAGCAACTGGATGAACGCGGTCACCGCCGGCACGAACAGGCCGCCCGCGAGGCCCTGGAGCACGCGGCTCACGATGAGCTGCAGGTCGTTCTGGGCGAGGCCGCAGGCGACACTGGCGAGGGTGAACAGCGCCAGGCCGGTGATGAAGACCCACTTGTGGCCGATGCGGTCGCCGAGCCGGCCAGCAGGGATGAGCACGAGGCCGAAGGCGAGCGCATAACCGGAGATGATCCAGGAGAGCGTCGCCTCGGAGGCGTCGAGCGACTCCCGGATGCTGGGCAGTGCGACGTTGACGATGGTCGTGTCGAGCAGTGCGATGAACATGCCGGAGACCAGCACGATGAGCGCCTGCCAGGCCCGGCGGGGCACCGCCGTGGGCGTGGCTGTGGGTATGGCGGTCTTCTCAGACATTGCCTGAATCCTTTCGGGCCGACTCGTCGGCGATGATGGCGGGAAGTTCGGTGAGGAGTTCGTCGTGCCAGGCGATTTCGGCGCGCAGGCGACTGGCCTTGTGTCTCATGACGAATCGCTCGCTCACGGTGAGGTAGGGCGCGGCGGTGTCGAGCATCTGCTCGCTCGTGGCGAGCATCGAACGCAGGCGACCGACTCTGCCCTCGATGGCGCTGGGCAACAGATCGAGGCGGTTCGGGTCGAGCCTGGTCATCGCGAGGTCGAACGGATCGGGGCGCAGCACGACCTCTGCGAGGCCGCTCTCGCGCAGCTCGGCGAGAGCCTGCTCGCCGGTGCCGCTGATGCCGTAGACCTGGCGTTCGGGGTAGCTGCCCTCCCGCTCGACACGCACCTCGGTGATGAGCCCCTCGGTGGCGAGACGCTTGATCGCCCCGTAGAGGGCGCCCACCGTGACATCCGTCCAGAGGTGCACGTGCTCCTGCTCGGCGAGCAGCCGAAGCTGGTGCCCATGCATCGGACCACGCTCTGCGAGCGTGCCGAGGACGAACAGACGGATGGAAGACACCGCGATACTCTCGCACGAGTACTCGCGCGAGTCAACCGTGGCGCGGGAGGCCCGGTTACGTCGTGTGTCGGGGTGGATTGCCGGGGCATCGGCTGCATTCGTAGGCTACTCACGAGCGGCCGGAAACGTTCCGGACACACCACCGATGGAGGTCCACCATGAGCGACTGGAAGTTTGAAACCAAGCAGGTCCACTCGGGTGCCGCGCCCGATCCGACGACGAACGCGCGCGCGACGCCGATCTACAAGACGACCTCCTACGTCTTCAACAACGCTGAGCACGCGAAGAACCTCTTCGCCCTCGCCGAGTTCGGCAACATCTACACGCGCATCCAGAACCCGACGCAGGCCGTGGTCGAAGAGCGGGTCGCGGCCCTCGAGGGTGGCACCGCCGCACTGCTCGTCGCCTCCGGACAGGCAGCCGAGACTTTCGCCGTGCTCAACATCGCCCAGGCCGGCGACCACATCGTCTCCTCGTCGTCGATCTACGGCGGAACCTACAACCTGTTCAAGTACACCCTCGCCCGGCTCGGCATCGAGACGACCTTCGTGGAGAACCAGGACGACGCCGAGGAGTGGGCGGCCGCCGTGCGCCCGAACACGAAACTGTTCTTCGCCGAGACCATCGGCAACCCGAAGATCAACATCCTCGACATCTCCCTCGTGTCGAGCGTCGCCCACGAGAACGGTGTGCCGCTCATCGTCGACAACACGATTGCGACTCCGTACCTCATTCGCCCGTTCGAATTCGGCGCGGACATCGTCGTGCACTCCGCCACGAAGTACCTGGGCGGGCACGGAACCGTGATCGGCGGCGTCATCGTCGACGGGGGAAAGTTCGCGTGGTCGAAGAACGTCGAGAAGTTCCCCGGACTCACCGAACCCGACCCGAGCTACCACGGCGCGAGCTACACGGCCGCCGTGGGAGATCCGCTCGCCTACATCATCAAGGCCCGCGAGCAGCTGCTGCGTGAATTCGGCTCCTCGATCTCCCCGGACAGCGCCTTCAGCCTCATCCAGGGCATCGAGACGCTGAGCCTGCGCGTCGAGCGGCACGTCGCCAACGCGCAGGCCGTCGCCGAGTGGCTCGACAGCAACGAGAACGTGGCATCCGTCAACTACTCGGGGCTGCCGACGAGCCCCTGGTTCGAGGCGGCGGGAAAGTACGCGCCCAAGGGTGTCGGCGGCGTCTTGTCGTTCGAACTCAAGGGCGGAGTGGACGCCGGGCGTGCTCTCG
>JAODAY010000301.1 GCA_025463665.1 Microbacteriaceae bacterium | reverse complement strand
CCGGCGCTCGCGTTCTTCGTCGTGTTCGTCATCTACCCGATCATCGTCTCGATCCAGACCTCGTTCTACGATTACGACGGCCTCACCCTGGCCACGCCGGTGGGCTTGGCCAACTACGTGAACGTGTTCAGTGACGCCGACCTGCGTGGCGCCCTCGGGCACTCGCTCGTGCTGCTCATCTTCTATGCGGCACTCCCGGTGTGCATCGGTCTCGCACTCGCCGGCGCGATGTCGCGCATCCGGATTTACGGTCTGACCCTTTTTCGTGCCCTGCTGTTTCTGCCGCAGGTCCTGTCGAGCGTCGTGGTCGCCGTGGCATGGCGGGGGCTGCTCGCCTCCGACGGTCCGGTGAACGGCGTGCTGAACGCAGTCGGACTCGGCGCTTTCACCACGAGCTGGCTCGGTGACTTCGACACGGCACTGCCATCCATCGGCGTTATTGGCACGTGGGTGGAGTACGGGCTGTGCATGGTGCTCTTCCTCGCCGGCATCGTCACTATCGACCGTTCGCTCTACGAGGCGGCTCGCCTCGACGGTGCGGGCCCGGTGCGAGAATTCTTCGCTATCACCCTGCCGGCGCTGCGCCCTCAGATTTCTATCGCGCTGATCCTCACCATCACGTTCGCACTGCGCAATTTCGATCTCATTTGGAACACAACACGCGGCGGGCCGGGTACCTCCACCACAGTGCCGTCCCTGTTCGTATACCAGGACGCCTTCCAGAACCGCCAACTCGGGCAGGCCTCGGCGCTCGCCGTGGTCTTGACCGCGGTCATTCTGGTGGTCGTGGTACTTGTGCAACTTCTTCTCCGCGAACGCGGCCCCAGAAAGGTGCGCACCAAATGAAGGTCAGCTCCCGCGAGTCCGCGGCCACCCACGCGCTCCTGCTCGTCGCGGCGGTCTTTGCCGTCTACCCGCTTATCTCGATCATAATCTCGTCACTCGGCGGCTCGAACGGCGGAATGGACCTCGGCAACTTCTCTGTCGCGTGGACCCGCGGCAGCTTCGGCTCCGCGCTGATCGCGAGCGCCGTCGTCGCGACGGTCGTCGTGATCGTTACAGCCGTGCTCGCAAGTCTCGCCGGCTTCGCGCTAGCCACGATGCGCATCCCCGGCGGCCGCGCCATCATGGGCCTCCTGCTGATCGGACTCGTGCTGCCATACGAGGTGACCGTGCTGCCGCTCTACCAGCTGCTCTCCGGTTGGGGCCTGATTGACACCTACTGGGCGCTGATACTGCCGCAGATTGGCCTGTCAATTCCATTGGGCGTGTTTTGGATGCGCACCTTCTTCCTGTCGGTGCCGATCGAGCTTCTTGAGGCCGCCCGCCTCGACGGTGCCTCGCGATTCCTGACCCTCCGCCTCGTGCTGCTTCCCATCGCGGGGCCGGCGATCGCCACGCTGTGCACCATCCTGTTCCTGTTCACGTGGAATGAGTTTCTGCTCGCGCTTATCCTCGTGCCCGAGAACCAGGCCGCTCAGACCGCCCCCCTCGCACTGTCGTTCTTCTCCGGGTCGGCCCGCGCGGCAAATCCGAACGTCACCGCAGCGGCAGCGGTGCTGGTCGCCTTGCCGATCGTGCTCGCGTATGTGATCCTGCAGCGTCGGCTCATCACCGGCCTGACGGCGGGAGCGGTGAAGTGACCCGTCGCCCGCATCGCGCGTCCGCCACCGGTGTCGCACGAATCGTCTGCGAGCAGATCTCGCCCGTAGTGGGCGAGCTCACTGCGAACCTCGCATCGATCATCGCGGCGGTTCACAGGGCATTGGATGCTCGCGCAGACGTGATCGTCCTCCCCGAGCTCGCCACTTCGGGCTACGTCTTCGCCTCCCTCGAGGAGGCACGGACGCAGGCACTGACGGGTGACGACCCGTTCTTCACAGCTGTGGTCGACCTGCTGCACGGCACCGACACGGTCGTGGTCTTCGGTTTCTGTGAGCTCGCGCCGCGGGGGGTGCTGTACAACAGCGCGGCCCTCGTCACGGCTGAAGGAGTCGCTGCGATCTACCGCAAGACGCACCTCTGGGATAGGGAGACGCTCGTCTTCACGCGCGGCGATCAGCCGCCGCCGGTGATCACCACCGTGCACGGCAGAATCGGTATCGCAATCTGCTACGACCTGGAGTTCTCCGAGATGCCGCGTGCTCTCGCGCTCGCCGGTGCCGACCTGCTCGCGGTCCCCACCAACTGGCCGCTCGGCGACCACCCCGCCGGCGAGCGGCATGCCGAGATCATCATCGCCCAGGCGGCGGCCCGCACCAACGGGGCCTTCATCGCCATCTGCGATCGCGCAGGACTCGAACGTGGGCAGGCCTGGAACGAAGGATCTGTGGTCATCGATCAATTCGGTTGGGTTCAGGCCGTAGCATCCGACGCCGAACACCCGTCTGCGACCGCCGACGTCTTCCTGAACCTCGCGCGCGACAAGGCCATCTCTCCGCACAACAACCTGCTCGCCGACCGGCGGCCCGACGTCTACTCCATCGAGGTATCCGCGAAATGATCAACTCCACCGATACCGAGTGGTGGCGCACCGCTGTCATCTACCAGGTCTACCCGCGCTCGTTCAACGACAGCGACGGCGACGGAACCGGCGACCTGGCCGGAATCACGAGCCGCCTCGACCACCTGTCTTCTCTGGGAGTGGACGCTGTCTGGCTGTCGCCTTTCTACCCGTCGCCGCAGCGCGACGGCGGCTACGACGTGGCGAACTACCGCGACGTTGACCCGGAGTTCGGCACGTTGAACGACTTCGATGGTTTGGTTGCTACGGCGCACGGCCTCGGCATCCGCGTCATCGTGGACCTCGTTCCGAACCACTGCTCCTCTGACCACCCGCTGTTTCAGGAGGCACTTGCGAGTGCACCCGGGTCTGCCGCGCGTGCGAAATTCCACTTCCGCGTAGGCCAGGCCGGCGGCGAAACTCCGCCGAATGATTGGCAGAGCATGTTCGGCGGGCCGGCCTGGACCCGCGTGGTCGAGGCAGACGGCTCGCCCGGCGAGTGGTACCTGCACCTTTTCGACCGATCGCAACCGGACTGGAACTGGGACAACTCGGCAGTGCGTGCCGACTTCGAGCTGACGCTGCGATTCTGGCTCGATCGCCACGTCGACGGGTTCCGCGTCGACGTGTGCGACGCGATGGTCAAGGCTGAGGGCCTGCCGAATTGGCCCCACCTCACGAAGGGCGTCGTGAGCCCGATTGACGGCGTGATGCCGCCGATGTGGGACCAGGAGGGCATCCACGAGATCTTCCGCGAGTGGCGCGAAGTGCTCGACTCATACTCGGGCACGCGAATGCTTTGCGCCGAGGCGTGGCTGCAGCCCGAGCGCACCGCGCGCATCGTGCGACCGGGCGAGATGAACCAGGCGTTCAACTTCGCCTACCTGGAACAGGCCTGGGATGCACCGGCGATCCGCCGCACTATCGAGACGTCGCTGTCGGCCAACGACGCGGTCGGCGCTCCGACTACCTGGGTGCTCTCGAACCACGACGTGATGCGCCACGCGAGCCGCTACGGCTACGACACCCATGTCGAGTTGGAGTCGGGCGTAGGCGCCGAGGACCCACAGCCCGACCGCGCCCTCGGTTTACGTCGGGCGCGCGCCGCGACCGCGCTCATGCTCGCCTTGCCCGGGTCGGCTTACCTTTACCAGGGCGAGGAACTCGGCATGCCCGAGGCCACCGACCTGCCCGACGGCGTACGGCAAGATCCAGTCTGGGAACGCTCGGGTCACCTTATTAGAGGCAGAGACGGATGCCGCATCCCCCTGCCCTGGACGAACGAAGCCGCCTCCTTCGGGTTCTCGACCTCGGCGACTACGTGGCTGCCCATGGCCGGCGACCTCGGCTCGTTCTCCGTCGAGGCGCAAGACGGGGTCGCAGGCTCCACTCTCGAGTTCTACCGCGCCGCGCTCGCGCTTCGCCGTTCGCTCGGCTGGGGCCAGCTCACGTGGAACGAGTCGCCCGACGAGCTCATCGACTTCAGCCGCGGCGGAGTGCGGGTAATCGCGAACGTGTCGTCTGTGGCCCGGGCGCTGCCGCAGGGGTGCGAGGTGCTGCTCGCGTCGGGGCCGCTCGAGGGCGGGACGCTGCCGGGAGATACTACGGTGTGGGTGCGCTGAACACCGGAAGATGGCAGCCGCTCGGTGCCGACACGTGGTGCCGGGCGAGCAAACATACGACAAACCTCGGCACAGGTTCAACGTGTTGAGACGATGTTCATGTCGCGTGAAATCTCATATCAGTGGATGAGTGCCTGCAAATTGTGTCGACTGCTTAGGAGGCTGCTGAGGCGCCCCGAACTACATTCGCCCCTGACTCGCACGCTACTTACTCTTGTCGAACCGGAGTAGAACTCAGCATGAGCGAGAGCTGACGGTCTTCGTTCCGATATAAACATCTCAAGTCGCGAGAGAATTAACACTGACACGTGGAGCGTGTGACGGTAATCGAACCCGCGCTATCAGCTTGGTAAGCTGAATTTCTGCCACTGAACTACACTCGCGTGGCCCCGGAGCAACCGAGGCACGACTGTCATCTTAGCTAGTCTTGTGCGCATGCTGCTTTCAGACAGGGACATCAAGGCGGAGCTCGCCTCGGAACGCATCGCGCTCGCGCCTCTCGATCTGGGCATGGTTCAGCCGTCGAGCGTCGACGTGCGCCTGGACCGCTTCTTCCGGTTGTTCGACAACCACAAGTACCCGTTCATCGACCCGGCCGAGGACCAGCCCGACCTCACGCGCCTCGTCGAGGTCGAGGCCGACCAGCCGTTCATCCTGCACCCGGGAGAATTCGTGCTCGGCTCCACCTACGAGCAGGTCACACTGCCCGACGACATCGCCGCGCGCCTCGAGGGCAAGAGCTCGCTCGGCCGCCTCGGCCTTCTCACCCACTCCACCGCGGGATTCGTCGACCCGGGCTTCAGTGGCCACGTCACCCTCGAGCTCAGCAACGTCGCCACGCTGCCGATCAAGCTCTGGCCCGGCATGAAAATCGGGCAGCTGTGCTTCATGCGCCTGACGAGCCCCGCCGAGAGCCCCTACGGCTCCGGCGTCTACGGCTCGCGCTATCAGAACCAGCGCGGACCGACGGCGAGCCGCTCGTTCCAGAACTTCGTGCACACGAACGTCGCAGACACCGAGGCTGGTCGCCCCGGCGCCTGAACGTTCGTTCTCAGTAGGTCGAGTTCGACGACGCCGGAACAGCGCCTGCCTCTTCCGCCAGCACGCCGCGCGAGCCGGAGACACCCAGGCGGGTCGCGCCGGCCTCGACCATGGCCGCTGCGGTTTCGAACGAACGGATGCCACCACTCGCCTTGACCCCGGCAGCACCGTTCACGGTCTTCGACATCAGCCGCACGGCCTCGACGCTCGCGCCGCCGGCGGGGTGGAACCCGGTCGACGTCTTGACGAAGTCGGCGCCCGCGGCGACGGCGGCCTCGCAGACGGCGACGATCTCGTCGTCACTGAGCGCTGCGGACTCGATGATGACCTTGAGCACCCGCGGTGCTGGAATCACCGAGCGCACCGAGGCGATGTCCGCCTGGATCGACGCGAAGTCGCCGGCCTTGGCGGCCCCGACGTCGATGACCATGTCGACCTCGTCGGCGCCGCGCTCGATCGACTGCTTCGCCTCTGCCGTCTTCACCTCGGTGGTGTGCTTGCCCGAAGGAAAGCCGCAGACGACGGCGACCTTGAGGTCGGCGCCGGCGGGGATGGTCAACGGCAGCGTCGAGGGGGAGACGCAGATCGAGTAGGTGCCGAGTTCGATGGCCTCGGCGATGAGGGCGGTCACGTCGGCGGCGGTGGCCTCG
>JAODAY010000288.1 GCA_025463665.1 Microbacteriaceae bacterium | reverse complement strand
CGAGAGCGAAGACTACGTGCCGCTCTCCGACGCGGTCACCGCGGCCGTCGACGAGATCGAGGCCGCGAAGGGCCGCGACGGGCAGATGATCGGCGTGCCCACCGGCTTCTCGCAGCTCGACGCCCTGACCAACGGCCTGCACCCCGGCCAGCTGATCATTCTCGCCGCCCGCCCCGCGATCGGTAAGTCCACGCTCGCGCTCGACTTCGCGCGTGCCGCCGCGATCCACCATGACCTGCCCGTCGTGGTGTTCTCGCTCGAAATGGGACGCAGCGAGATCGCGATGCGCCTGCTCTCCGCCGAGGCATCCGTGCCCCTGCAGTCGATGCGCAAGGGAACCGTGCACAGCCAGGACTGGACGACGATCGCCCAGACCCGCGGGCGCATCAACGATGCGCCGCTCTACATCGACGACAGCCCGAACATGACGCTCGTCGAGATCCGGGCGAAGTGCCGCCGCCTCAAGCAGCGCGTCGGCCTCAAAATGGTCATCATCGACTACCTGCAGCTCATGACGAGCGGCAAGAAGGTCGAATCGCGCCAGCAGGAGGTGTCGGAGTTCTCCCGCGCCCTCAAGCTGCTCGCGAAGGAGATCGGCGTGCCGGTCATCGCGATCAGCCAACTGAACCGTGGACCGGAGCAGCGTGCAGACAAGAAGCCCGCGCTCTCCGACCTGCGCGAGTCCGGATCGCTCGAGCAGGACGCCGACATGGTGATTCTGCTGCACCGCGAGAGCGCATACGAGAAAGACAGCGCCCGCGCCGGCGAGGCCGACCTCATCATCGCCAAGCACCGCAACGGCCCGACCGACACGCTCACGGTGGGCTTCCACGGCCACTTCTCGCGCTTCGTCGATCTGCCGCCCGGCTCGTAACCGTCGCCTCGCGGCGCCAGTGCGGCGCCGATGCGGTCACCCGGCGGGTGTCCAGCACAGCGGTAGTAAACTCGTGTTCGAGCCCGTCGGAAAGAGGTCGCTCCTGTGTCTTCGAATGACGTCTCCCAGACTCACGCCGCCCGTTACTGGCCGTGGGTGTTACTGCGTGCCCTCCCGGCGCTAGTCGTGGCGGCGGTCATCACGTTCAGCCTCGACCACTCGGCTCGGCTCGGATTTCTGACCTTCGGCCCTCTCGCGCTGGCCAGCGGCGTGGTGTTCACCGTCGGCGCCGTCGCGGCGCTCGACCGCGGCGTTCTGCGCACCATGTTCCTGCTCCAGGGCGTGGTGAGCGTGCTCATCGGCGCTGTCGCGCTGTTCTTTCCCGGAGCGGGCGTGGGGTTCCTGCTGCTCCTCGTCGGCGCCTGGGCGGCCCTCACGGGCTTCGCTGAGCTGTATTGCGGCCTGCGCAGCCGCGGCCGGGTCGACTCCGCCAAGGACTGGCTCTTCGGAGGCGCACTCACGGTGCTCCTCGCCATCGTCGCGCTGCTGATCCCCTCGGGATTCAGCCAGCCGTTCACCGGGCCAGACGGCGTCGAGCGCGCGCTCACGTCGTCCATCGTGCTCGTCGGGGTCGTCGGCGCCTACGGCGCGATCCTCGGAATCTACCTCGTCATCGCGGGTCTGAGCCTCAAGTGGGCAGACCGGTCAGTAGCGGCTCCGGCTGCGGAAAGCGGCAGCCACCGTGCCTGAATCCCCCAACAACGCCCACCCCAGCCGCAAGGACCGCACCCGCCCGGCCGAGCTTCTCACTCTTGCCGGCATCATGGCCGTCTTCACCGGCCTCGTCGTGCTTCTGTCCACGCGCGACGTGGCGCTCGCCATCATCTTCCTCGGCATCGCCTTCATCGTCGTGCTGATGGTGCTGGCGCTGCTCGTTCTCGCTGTGCGGCCGGACGACGACGAGCAGCTCGACCTCGACGAGCAGAACCGCCCGGGCGGGCACTGACCCGCACTGCCTGACTCGAGAAGCCGTGAGCGACGGCGGTGGGCAGGCGCTGAAGCGCCTGCCCACCGAGTCGTTCGTGCCGGTGTTACTTCTCGATGTAACCAACGAGTTCGCTCGCGAGGCCGGCGTACCCGGCCGGGGTGAGCTCGCGCAGGCGGTTCTTCGCCTCCCGCCCGATGTCGAGGTCGTCGATGAACTCGACCAGCTCGGTCTTGCCGATGCGGCGGCCTCGCGTGAGTTCCTTGAGCATCGCGTACGGGTCGGAGATCGAACTGCGCCCCGCGGTGATCTCGGCGCGGATGACGGTCTGAATCGCCTCGCCGAGGATCTCCCAGTTGGAGTCCAGGTCGGCGGAGAGAGTCGCGGTGTCGACAGAGAACTCGCTGAGTCCGCGCTGGATGTTGTCCATGGCGAGCATCGAGTGGCCGAACGCGACGCCGACGTTGCGTTGTGTCGTCGAGTCGGTGAGGTCGCGCTGCAGGCGCGACGTCACGAGCGTCTGGGCGAGCGACTCGAGGAGGGCGCTCGAGAGTTCGAGGTTCGCCTCGGCGTTCTCGAAGCGGATCGGGTTGATCTTGTGCGGCATGGTCGACGAACCCGTCGCGCCCGCCTGCGGGATCTGGGTGAAGTAACCCATCGAGATGTAGGTCCAGATGTCGGTGCACAGGTTGTGGAGGACACGATTGGCGTGGCTCATGCGCTGGTACAGCTCGCCCTGCCAGTCGTGCGGTTCGATCTGGGTTGTGAGCGGATTCCAGTCCAGTCCGAGCGATGTCACGAACTCGCGGGAGATCGCCGGCCAGTCGCGGTCCGCATCTGCGGCGACGTGTGCGGCGAAAGTGCCGGTCGCACCGCTGAACTTGCCGAGGTATTCGGTCGACTCGACCTGCGCCAGGATGCGCTCGAGGCGGTGAACGAACACCGCGAACTCCTTGCCGACGGTCGTGGGGGTGGCGGGCTGCCCGTGCGTGTGGGCGAGCATCGCGGCGTCACGGTGCTCGACGGCGAGTGCGCGCAGCTTCTCGATGATGGCGCGGTAGCGCGGAAGCCATACCTCGCGCACGGCGGCACCGATGGTGATCGCGTAGGAGAGGTTGTTGATGTCTTCGCTCGTGCACGCGAAGTGGGTCAGCTCCGCGACATCCGTGAGTCCCAGATCGGCGAGCCGGTGACGCACGAGGTATTCGACGGCCTTCACGTCGTGGCGCGTGGTCGCCTCGAGCGTCGCGAGTTCGTCGATCTCCGGCTGCGCGAAGTCAGAAGCGAGAGTGCGCAGGGCGCGGGAGTTCTCGGCCCCGATCGGTGACGAGCCGAAGAACTCGTGATCGGTGAGGTAGATGAGCCACTCCACCTCGACGTGCACGCGGGCGCGGTTGAGGCCCGCCTCGGAGAGAAACTCACCGAGACCGGTGACCGAGGCCTTGTAGCGGCCGTCAAGCGGGCTGAGCGGTTGTTCTGGCAGTGGACTCATTGGGCACCCTGGATTCCTGGTTTGATCTGGTGGAAAAGTGAATAACTCGCCCGCTCGATGACCGAGAGGGTCTGGTCGAAGAAGGCGGAGTCCGAATAGTAGGGGTCGGGAACGTCGAGGGAGATCGGCTGCTCCTTCTCGAAAGTGAGCAGCAGCTGCACCTTCGCGCGGTCATGATCGGTCGACGCCCATGCCTTGAGGATGCGCTCCTGCGTGTGGTCGAAGACGACGACGAGGTCGAGCCCATCGAACCAATCGGGGTCGAACTGCTTGGCGCGGTGGTGCGAGCCGTCATAGCCCCGGGAGTCGAGGACGCTGAGCGTTCGCTCGTCGCTGCGCTCGCCGACGTGCCAGTCACCCGTGCCCGCCGAGGTCACACCGATGCGCTCCTCGAGGCCGGATTTCGCGATGAGGTCGGTGAACACCGCCTCCTCCATCGGCGACCGGCAGATGTTGCCCGTGCACACGAAACACATTCGAAAGAGCGCCGACTCGTCGAAGAAGCGCTCGAAACTCATGGCCTCATTCTCCCGCGTTTCCTCCCCCTCACAGAACAGGCGGATGCCACCTGCCGCACCGATCAGTGAAACCGGCGCCCGCGGCCACCCCGACGGCGGGAGCATGGCCTCGTGTTCGCTGACCTCGGCCTCGCCGTTCCGATACCCGCACTCTCACCCGCAGCACTCGAGACCCGGGCCGCCCTTGCCGCCCAGTCGGCCGCCCTCGCCCATGCACTCGACCGCCTCGAACGGGCGCGGGTCAGGGTGCCCGCTCGGGCACCCAGCGAGCGATGGCGCGGAGTCGCACATGCGGCGTACGGCGCGAGCGTGGGCTCGCTCGCCGGTCACCTCGACGACGCCATCGCGGCCGTGAGCCTCGCCAGGCACCACACCATGAGGGCGATAGCGACGATGGACTCCCGTGTCGGATGACCTCACAGTCTCGGGCGGCGGCTCGTTGGCGGTCGCGAGCGACGCGCTGTTCGGCGACGCGCAAGACCTCGAGTCCGTGCGCGACGACGCCAGAGACACCGTCGCCCTGCTCGCACAGTTCGACGGCCGGCTCGGCGCGGGGGCCCTGCGGCAGGCCGACGCGCCCCTCAGCGCCCTCGAGGCCGAGGCGGGCATCGACCGGGCAGTGGGCCTCCTCCAGGCCGCGCAGGCCCGCGCCGCCGTCACGGCCGCGGCGCTCCGGCTCGCCGCAGAGGGTTACGGCCGGGCGGATGCCGCGGCGACACGCGTGGCGCAGGGCCTCGCCGCGCAACTGGGCTACGGCGCGGGCGCCCTCTTGCCGCTGCTTGTCGCCAGTGTCATTCCCGCGCTGCCCGCCGTCGTCGCGGGCGCCGTGCTCGCGCGGGTCGTCGGCCATGCGGCGGTGCGCACCGCACCGCTGTGGCCGGCCCCGCACGGCAGGGCGCTGACTAATCCGCTCACCGTGACGCTCGTGCGCGCAACTGTGATGAGCATCGACGACTTCATCGGCGGTGCGCTCGGGGTGCCGCTGCGGATCGTGCGCGCGCTCGGCGACGAGGGGGCCGGAATCTCCGGGCTCGACACCTCCGCCGCTCTTGTGACGGCGCTGGGCTCCCCCGTCGGATTGCTGCGCGAGGGCGACGTCAGGGCGACGCCGGTCGCCCGTCACGACGGCGCCGCGGCGCCCAGCGGGCTGGCGGCGCGCATGGACCGCGTGCCGCGCGCCTCCGCTTCAGGCGCCCACATTCTCATCGAGCGCTACCAGCGGCCGAACGAGCCCGACCGCTTCGAGGTCTACATCGGCGGAACGGTCGACTTCTCTCCCGCCGGCTCGACGGAGGCGTTCGACCTCACGAGCAACGTGGCAGGCACGGCCGGGCTGCCCGCGGGCTCTGTGCGCGCGGTCGAACAGGCCATGGCCGACGCGGGCGTCTCCGCAGAAACCCCGGTGCAGTTCACCGGCTACTCGCAGGGCGGCCTTGTGGCGGCGACGCTCGCCGCGTCTGGGCACTACGACACCCGCGGCGTGTTCACCGCCGGGGCGCCCACCCCGGGCGTGACACTGCCGGCCGGTGTCCCCGTCGTGCAACTCGAGCACACGGACGACATCGTGCCGGCGCTGGGCGGCCTGCGCCACGAGACTGCGGCGGTGCTTGTCGAGCGGGAGGCGTTCGCCGGGCGCGAGGTGCCCGAGGGCGATTCGCTGCCCGCCCACGGGAGGGCGGAGTACCGGCGCACCGCCGCCCTCGCGGACGGCGCGGAGAGCGAGCGGCTGGTCGCGGCCATCGCCTCCTTCGACGCTTTCACGCGCGGCGCGACGGAGGTCAGCTCCGTCGCCTACCGCGCGGAGAGGGTGGTGCAGCGGTGATCAGCGCTTGCGGTCGGAGCCCATGAGCGGACGCAGCCCGATTCCGAGAATCCAGCTGATCAGGCCGAGAACGATGGCTCCGAGCACACCCCACCAGAAGCCGTCGACCTCGAGTCCGAAGCCGAGGAGCGTCGACACCCAGTGCACGATGAGCAGCAGCAGGGCGTTGACCACGAGGGCGACGAGCCCGAGCGTGATCAGGTAGAGCGGAAACGCCACGATGCGGATCGTGTTGCCGATCACGCTGTTGACGACGCCGAAGATGAGCGCGACGAGGAGGTAGGTGAGAACCTGTTCGAGCGTGCCGCCGGGCGCGTAGGCCGTGACGCTGATTCCCGCGACAATGAGCGTCGTGAGCCACAGGGCCACGGCGTTGATCACGAGACGAACGAGGAATCGGCGCATGTGACCACTATGCACCGCCCCGTCGGACACCCGCAATTAGGCTTGGGTCTCGTGACCGACCACAGAGTACGCCTGCGCCCAGAGATCGAAAAGATGGAACCGTACCGCCAGGGCAAGCCGGCGGCGGCCGACGCGTTCAAGCTGTCGTCGAACGAGAACCCCTTCGAACCGATTCCGGCGGTGGTGGAGGCGATCGCCAGGAGCAGCGTGAATCGCTACCCCGACAGCTCGGCCTCGGCGCTGCGCCGGGTGCTCGCCGCCCACTACTCCCTCGACGAGGGCCAGGTGCACATCGGTGCCGGTTCTGCCTCGATCCTCGCCCAGCTCATCACCGCTGCGGCGGGCCCGGGCGACGAGGTCGTCTACTCCTGGCGCAGTTTCGAGGCATACCCGCTCCTGGTGGCCGTCGCCGGCGCCACGAGCGTGCAGATTCCGAACACCGCGGCACACCGCCATGACCTCGATGCCATGGCGGCGGCCGTCACCGACCGCACCCGCGTGATCATGGTGTGCAGCCCCAACAACCCGACCGGCTCGATCGTGACGGCCGACGAATTCACCGCGTTCATGGCGAAGATTGCGCCGACCGTGCTCGTGCTGCTCGACGAGGCCTACATCGAGTTCGTCACGGATGACACAGCGGTGCGGGGCCCGACGCTGTTGTCCAGCTACCCGAATCTCGTCGTGTTGCGCACCTTCTCCAAGGCCTATGGACTCGCCGGGCTGCGAGTCGGTTACGCCCTCGGCGAGGAATACGTGCTCGACGCGGCCCGCGCGACGGCGATCCCCCTCTCCGTCGTCGAGATGGCGCAGCGTGCGGCGATCGCCTCGATCGAACACCAGGCCGAGCTGCTCGAGCGTGTCGCTACCCTCTCCGCACTGCGTGACGAGGTCTGGTCGGCGCTGGTCGACCAGGGCTGGAGCGTGCCGCGGCCGCACGGAAACTTCGTCTGGCTGCCGACCGGTGCCCTCACGATCTGGGCGGCCGGGGTGTTCGCAGACAACGGCATCGTGGCCCGCGCCTTCGCGGGCGACGGCCTGCGTATCAGCATCGGGGAGCGGGATTCTGTTGACAAACTCCTAAGGTCGGCGGCGGAGGTTGTGCGCAAGCTACCAACTTCGGCGCAGACGACCGCGTTAGATTAGACCAATGTCAATCACCGCCGCGACGGTCCAACTACTTTCCCCGGAGGGCCAGCTCGTCGAGAGTGACGCGTCGGCGGAGTACCTTCCCTACATCGACGCACTGAGCGACGACCAGTTGCGCGAGTTCTACCGCCAGATGGTGGTGGTGCGACGCTTCGACGTCGAGGCGACCAATCTGCAGAAGCAGGGCGAACTCGGGCTCTGGGTGCCGAGCATCGGCCAGGAGGGGGCCCAGGTCGGGTCGGCCTTCGCCGCTCGGCCCCAGGACCACATCTTCCCGTCCTACCGCGAACACGCGGTCGCCCGCATCCGCGGCGTCGACCTGATCGGTGTCATCGGCCTGCTGCGTGGCACGACGCACGGCGGCTGGAACCCGGCGGACGCCGGCAACTTCCACCTCTACACGCTCGTCATCGGCTCGCACACCCTGCACGCGACGGGGCGCGCCATGGCGATGACGCTCGACGGCACGACCGCAACGGGCGATCCCGACACGGATGCCGCGGTCATGACCTATTTCGGAGACGGCTCGACGAGCCAGGGCGACGTGAGCGAGGCGTTCGTCTTCGCCGCGAGCTACAAGGCACCCGTCGTCTTCTTCCTGCAGAACAACCACTGGGCGATCTCGGTGCCGGTGAGCACCCAGTCGCGCACTCCCCTGTACCTGCGTTCGGGCGGCTTCGGCATTCCGGGCATCCAAATCGACGGCAACGACGTGCTCGCGAGCTTCGCAGTCACCAAGCGCAACCTCGACGAGGCGCGCGGCGGCGACGGACCGCGCCTCATCGAGGCGCTGACCTACCGCATGGGCCCGCACACCACGTCTGACGACCCGGTGAAGTACCGCCTCGGCACCGAGGTCGCCCACTGGCAGACGCGCGACCCGATCTCCCGCTACGAGACCTGGCTGCGTTCGCGCGGCGAGGGAGACCTGTTCTTCTCCGACGTCGCCGAGGAGGCGGAGGATTTCGCCGCCGACATCCGTCGCCGCACCCTCAGCCTCGGTACGCCCTCGATCGACAAGATGTTCGACTTCGTCTACACGGAGCCGCACGCCCCGCTCGCGGCGCAGAAGCAGTGGCTCACCGAATACGACGCCTCGTTTGGAAGTGACGCATGACCCCCAACGTCCAGACGATGCCCATGGCGAAGGCGCTCAACGCCGGCCTGCGCAAGGCCCTCGGCGACGATCCCAAGGTGCTGCTCATGGGCGAGGACATCGGCCCGCTCGGCGGCGTCTTTCGCATAACGGAGGGGCTGCAGGCCGAGTTCGGTCCGAACCGCGTGATGGACACGCCGCTCGCCGAGTCCGGCATCATCGGCACGGCGATCGGGCTCGCGATGGGTGGCTATCGTCCGGTCTGCGAGATCCAGTTCGACGGATTCATCTTCCCGGGCTTCGACCAGATCACTTCGCAGCTCGCGAAGATGACCAACCGGCACGAGGGCCAGGTCGCGATGCCCATCGTCATCCGCGTGCCTTACGGCGGACACATCGGCGCCGTCGAGCACCACCAGGAGAGCCCCGAAGCGTACTTCGCGCACACTCCCGGCCTGCGCGTGGTCAGCCCGAGTACGCCGCACGACGCCTACTGGATGATCCAGGAGGCCATCGCGAGCGACGACCCCGTCATGTTCTTCGAGCCGAAGAGCCGCTACTGGCCGAAAGGCGAGGTCAACCTCGACTCCCACGACGCACCGTTGCACTCGAGCGCCGTCGTGCGTGAGGGCACCGAGATCACCCTCGTCGGCCACGGCGCGATGATGAGTGTGCTGCTGGCCTCGGCGGAGTTGGCGGCCGAGGAGGGAACAAGCGTGGAGGTCATCGACCTGCGATCGCTCTCCCCCATCGATTACGCGCCGATCGTGGCATCCGTTCAGAAGACCGGGAGGCTCGTCGTGGCCGCCGAGGCGCCCGGGTCATTCTCGGTCAGCTCAGAGATCGCCGCGACGGTCACCGAACGCGCCTTCTACTCGCTCGAGGCCCCGGTTCTGCGGGTGTCGGCGTTCGACGCACCGTTCCCCCCGGCCAAACTCGAAACCACCTACCTGCCAGACGCGGACCGCGTGCTCGAGGCAGTCGACCGGGCCATGGCGTACTAACCAGCTAGCCCGGTTACCCACGAGATCCACTCGAACGAAGAAGCAGGGCGCATGAGCAATTTCGAATTCACTCTCCCCGACGCCGGCGAGGGCCTCACCGAGGCCGAGATCGTCGAGTGGAAGGTCAAGCTGGGCGACGTCGTCGCGGTCAATCAGGTGCTCGTCGAGATCGAGACGGCGAAATCGCTGGTCGAGTTGCCGTCGCCCTTCGCGGGCACCGTCACCGAGATCCTGGTGGAGCCCGGGCAGACCGTCGACGTGGGAACGGTCATCATCCGGGCGTCGAACGAGGCCGAGGCCGCGGCCCCGGTGACGGCGACGGATGCCACGCCCCCCGCCGCGGACGACGAGACGCTCGGCGCGGTCGCCGACACCGCGAGCAGCATCTCCGCGGAGGCGGAGAAGCCGGGCGCCACCCTCGTCGGGTACGGCACGAGGGGCGGCGCGGGATCCCGTCGCCGCCGCCCGGGGCTCGCCCCGGTGGAGTCTGCCGCCGCGGCACCCGTCGTGGTGCCCTCGAACCGCCCCGCGTCGGTGCCGGCGGCCGCGGCATCCGCCATCATCGCCAAGCCGCCGATCCGCAAGCTCGCAAAGGACCTCGGGGTGACGCTCGCCGAGGTCACGGCGACCGGCCTCGCCGGCGAGATCACGAGGGACGACGTCATTCGTCAGGCGAGCCAGGCCAGCGTGTTCCGCAACATCCAGACGCCGGAATGGTCCGACGAGCGCGAGGAGCGCATTCCCGTGAAGGGCATGCGCAAGGCGATCGCCGCCGCCATGACGCAGAGCGCCTTCACCGCCCCGCACGTGAGCGTCTTCGTCGACGTCGACGCCTCGCGCACGATGGAGTTCGTCAAGCGGCTCAAGAACTCCCCCGATTTCGCGGGCGTTCGCGTCTCGCCGCTGCTCATCGCGGCGAAGGCCGTGATCTGGGCCGTGCGCAGAAACCCCATGGTGAACAGCACTTTCACCGACCGCGAAATCACCGTGCATCACTACGTGAACCTCGGCATCGCCGCGGCGACGCCGCGCGGTCTCGTGGTTCCGAACGTCAAAGACGCCAACGATCTGTCATTGCGCGAACTCGCAGTCGCCCTCGAGCAGCTCACCATCACTGCGCGAGACGGCAAGTCGAGCCCCGCCGACATGGCGAACGGCACGATCACGATCACCAACCTCGGCTCGTTCGGCATGGACACCGGCACCCCGATTCTCAACCCGGGCGAGGTCGGGATCGTCGCGCTCGGCACGATCAAGCAGAAGCCGTGGGTCGTCGACGGCGAGGTTCGCCCGCGCTTCGTCACCACGATCGGCGGCAGCTTCGACCACCGCGTCGTCGACGGTGACGTCGTGAGCCGCTTCATCGCGGACGTCGCGAGCGTCATGGAGGAGCCGGCGCTGCTGCTGGACTGAGGCGGCGTGCCCGCGCGCGCGGCCGCGCAGGCGCGCGAGTCCGCGCCCGCGCCCGCGCCCCAGCGTGACCGTCGACAGGCCAGGTTGGCCGGTTCGACCGCTCAACTGGGGGATCCGGCTCCCGGCGGCCGCGGCATGCCGTCGAACGGCGCGCGTGTGCCATACTGCTGATAACGAATCTCATTACGCGTTTATTGCACGCTCTAGAAAGCACTCCATGCGCCACATTCCGCTCGTCGCCGTCCTCTCGCTCGTCGCGGTCGCCCTGTCCGGCTGTGCCGCGACGCCGGACGACGCCGCGAGCCCCGGCCTCTCGGTCGTGACCAGCACGAACGTCTACGGGAGCATCGCCGAGTCGATCGGCGGCGACCTGGTCACCGTGACGAGCATCATCACCTCGGCCGCCCAGGACCCGCACAGTTACGAGGCGTCCGCCCAGGACCGTCTCGCCCTGAGCAAGGCGGATCTCGTGATCGAGAACGGCGGGGGATACGATCCCTTCATCGACACGCTCCTCGGCGAGGCATCGGACACCCCGGTGCTCATCGCGACCGAGGTTTCCGGCCTGCTCGACGCCGCCGGGGGGGAGCACGAGCACGACGCGCACAGCGACGCAGAGAGCGGCGACTCGGAGGCCGGGTCAGCGCAAGACGGCCACGACCACATCGAGGGCTTCAACGAGCACGTCTGGTACAGCCCGCACGGCATGCTGCACGTCGCTCACGAGCTCGCGCAGCAGCTCGGCGAACTCGACCCCCACAACGCGGCCGCCTTCGAGGCCAACTACGAGCTGTTCGCGGCCGACATCGCCGCCATCGAGGCGAAGGCGGAGGCGATGCACCCCGTCACCGCCTCGCGCGGCGTCGCCGTCCCCGAGCCCGTGCCGGTCTTCCTCCTCGCGGCGGCGGGGCCGACCAACGAGACGCCCGCCGAGTTCTCCGAAGCGATCGAAGAGGGCACGGATGTCGCGCCCGCCGCGTTGCGCGAGACGCTCGCGCTCTTCGGCTCGGGTTCCGTCGCGCTGCTCGCCTACAACGGCCAGACCGCGAGCCCGGAGACCGAACGCGTGCGTGCGCGCGCCGAGGAGAACGGGGTACCCGTCGTCGAGTTCACCGAGACCATGCCCGAAGGCGCAGACTACGTCGGGTGGATGACCGACAACATCGGCACGATTTCTCAGGCGCTGGGCGAATGAGCCACTCGACCGAAACGGCACCGGTTCTCGAATTCCGCGACGGCGCTCTCGGTTTCGGCGACAGGTCGCTATGGGAGGGCCTCGACCTGCGCGTAATGCCGGGGGAGTTCCTCGCCGTGCTCGGCCCGAACGGTTCCGGCAAGACGAGCCTGCTCAGGACGATCCTCGGCCAGCAGCAGCTGGACTCCGGTTCGGTGCGGCTGAGCGGCCACGCCATCCACCGCGGCGATCGCCGCGTCGGCTACATTCCGCAGCAGAAGCTCGTTCCTCCCGGCACCCCGTTGCGCGGCCGCGACCTCGTGGCCCTCGGGGTCAACGGGCACCGTTTCGGCCTCCCCCTGCCCAGGCGGGGAGACCGGCAGCGGGTCGACGCACTCCTCGCCGACGTCGGCGCTTCCGCCTACGCCGACCAGCCGGTCGGAACGCTTTCGGGAGGCGAGCAGCAGCGGCTGCGCGTCGGCCAGGCGCTCGCGGGAGACCCGGTGCTGCTGCTGTGCGACGAGCCGCTGCTGAGCCTCGACCTGCACCACCAGCGCGTCGTCTCCGAACTCATCGACCGGCACCGCCGCAGCCACGACACGGCGGTGGTGTTCGTGACGCACGACGTGAATCCCGTGCTCGACGTCGTCGACCGCATCCTGTACCTCGCGAACGGGCGGTTCCGGCAGGGCACGCCCGACGAGGTGCTGCGTTCCGAGGTGCTGAGCGACCTCTACGACACACCGGTCGACGTCATCCGCTCGCGTGGCCGGGTCATTGTTGCCGGCGTTCCCGACGGCCACGACCACCACGAGGAAGAGGGCCAGTGATGGACAACCTCGACGGAATATGGGGCCGACTGTTCTCGTTCGCCAACTACGGCGAGCTGCTCGGCCTCGTGCAGAACTCCATCGCCGCGGCCGCCGTGCTCGGCATCGTCGGCGGTCTCATCGGGGTTTTCGTCATGCAGCGCGACATGGCCTTCGCCGTGCCCGGCATCAGCGAGCTCTCGTTCGCGGGGGCCGCTGGCGCCCTGCTCATCGGTGCCAACGTGGTCGCCGGATCGCTCGTCGGCTCCCTCGTCGCGGCGGTGCTCATCGGTCTGCTCGGTGCCAAGGCGCGCGACCGCAACTCCATCATCGGTGTTCTGATGCCGTTCGGTCTCGGGCTCGGCATCCTTTTTCTCGCCCTCTACCCGGGGCGCAGCGCCAACAAGTTCGGGCTGCTCACGGGCCAGATCATCTCCGTCGACATTCCCCAGCTCGGCACGCTCATCGCGATCGCCGTCGTCGTGCTGGTCGCGCTGCTGCTCATCTGGCGGCCGCTGACCTTCGACAGCCTCGACGCCGACGTCGCCGCGGCCCGCGGCGTGCCGTCGCGAACGCTCTCGCTCGGCTTCATGGTGCTGCTCGGGCTCACCGTGGCCGTATCGGTGCAGATCATCGGGTCGCTGCTCGTGCTGGCACTCGTCGTGACGCCCGCGGCGGCGGCGCTGCGCGTCTCCTCGTCGCCCCTCTCCGTGCCGCTGTTGAGCATGCTCTTCGGGTCCGTCTCCGCGGTCGGCGGAATCCTGCTCGCTCTCGGCGGGTCGCTGCCGATCAGCCCGTACATCACCACGATCTCGTTCCTCATTTACCTCGGCTGCCGCATCGTAGGAGCCCGCCGACCGGCCCGCGTCGCCGTGCGCCCGACCGCAACGCGCAGCCCCGACTCGCGGGCCGCAGCTAGGATCGCGGCATGAAGCGCAACACGTGGCAGCGCGAGGCCGTGCGGGAGGCGCTCGGTTCATCCGAGGGCTTCGTCAGCGCGCAATCGCTGCATTCCTCGCTGCGCAATGCCGGTTCCCCCATCGGTCTCGCGACCGTCTACCGGGCGCTCGCCGACCTCGCGAGCGAGGGTGAGGCCGACTCGCTGCAGCAAGAGGGCGAGAGCCTGTTCCGCGCGTGCACGCCCGGCAGCCACCATCACCACCTCATCTGCCGCAGCTGTGGGCTCACGGTGGAGATCGAGGCAGACGCGGTGGAGCAGTGGGCGCAGTCCGTGGCGACCGAAAACGGGTTCACGCAGCCCAACCATGTCGTCGACGTGTTCGGCCTGTGCGCCGAGTGCTCGCGGCTAGCGTCCGCCTGACTTTCCGCGGGCACTCGCGTAGGCGAACGCAAGCGCGCCGAGCTTCGAGCGCGTGAGCGACCCCGACCCCGTCACGACGTCGCGGATGGTGCGCAGCGCGAACGCCGGACCCTGCACGAGCATCGTCGTGACGACCGACTCCTCCCACGCCTGCAACTCGTCACGGATCTTCTCCGGAGGCCCGATGAGCGCGATCTCCTCGACGAGCTTCGTTGGCACCGCCGCGATCGCCTCGGCCTTCTTGCCCTCGAGGTAGAGCGCCTGGATGCGGTCGCAGGCCTCGGAGTAGCCGAGCCGGTCGATCACGTTGCGGTGGAAGTTCGCCCCCTTCGCGCCCATTCCGCCTACATAGAGGGCGATGATGGGGCGCACCATGTCGGCCGCGGCCTCCACGTCGGGGTGCGGGATCACCGGGAGCTGCACGGCCACCTCGAAGCGCGACCGCGGCGACAGGGCGGGGGAGCGCAGCGCGAATCCGGCCTCGAGGTTCGCCCGCAGCTCCCGGTCGGCACGTGGGGAGAACAGGAACGGCAGCCAGCCGTCACCGATTTCGGCCGCCAGCGCCACGTTCTTCGGCCCCTCCGCGGCGAGATAGATGGGCAGGTCGCGGCGCAGCGGGTGCACCGTCGAGCGCAGCGCTTTGCCGAGGCCCGTGGCATCCGCCCTCGCATAGGGCAGCGGATAGTGCGGCCCCGCCGCCGCGACGGCCGCGTCACGGGCGAGGATGTCGCGCACGATGGCGACGTACTCCCGGGTGCGGGCGAGCGGTTTGGGGAACGGTTGTCCGTACCAGCCCTCGACGACCTGCGGACCGCTCACCCCGAGACCAAGGATGACGCGACCGCCCGACAGGTGGTCTAGGGTCATCGCGGCCATCGCCGTCGCCGCCGGCGTGCGCGCCGAGATCTGGGCGATGCCCGTGCCGAGCATGACCCGTTTCGTGCGGGAGCCCCACCAGGCGAGGGGCGTGAATGCGTCGGAGCCGTAGGCCTCGGCGGTCCACACCGACTCGAAGCCGAGGCGTTCCGCCGTGCGAACGGCCCTGAGTGCGCCCGCCGGCGGCCCCTGCTTCCAATACCCCGTGGCGTAGCCGATGCGCATGACGGCTACGGCTTCTTCGTGGTCTTCTTCATCGCCTTCTCATCCAGAGGTGCGCTGCCGGATGCCGCCTGGTCGGCGTAGTACGCGCGCGCCTCGTCCTGGCGTTCCTGTTCCGCGCCCGACGCGATCCGCGAGCGCAGGTGCTTCTCCTCGTAGCCGAACGCGTCGACGAGATCCTGGGCGTGCGGGCGCAGGCGCGTGATGAGCCTGTCGACGTAGGCCGTCACGGCCTGGCCGCGCTTGGGCGAGAGCCGCCCGTTGATGAGGTACCAGGCGAGGTTCTTCTCGATGAGGCCGAGACCGAAGAGGTCGCGCAGCCAGGTGATGATCTCTCGCGTGCCGGGGTCGACGATTTTGTCGAGGCCGCGTGTGAAGGCCTCCCACTGCAGCAGTTCGGCGTGGGCGCGGGCCGCCTCGATGAGCTCGTTCTGCTGGGCGTTGAACAGCGCGGAGGCCTCGACGGGCGCCATCTTGCGCGCAGCGCGCAGCGTGCCGGCGACGCCGGCGACCATCGTCTCGACGCGGTCGGTGAGCAGTTGGCGCTGCGTATTCGTGTCGCGCAGCTGACCGACCGAGCGGGCGGTCGAGCCGAAGTCCGCGATGGTCTGGCCCAGGCTGCGCAGGCCGGAGCCGTGGTAGACGTGTCCGGCGGCCTGACCGAAGGCGTAGCGCGCGAGCGCGCCCATGTCGGCACCCGAGAACTTGCGGGCGTAGTCGCCGAGCAGTCGCTTAGCCACGAGCTGGAGCAGAACCGTGTTGTCGCCCTCGAACGTCGTGTAGATGTCGAGGTCTTGATAGAGCCCGACCAGCCGGTTCTCGGCGAGGTAGCCGGCGCCGCCGCACGCCTCGCGCGCTTCCTGGAGGGTGTCGAGCGCGTGCCAGGTCGACAGCGGCTTGAGGGCCGCGGCGAGCGTCTCGAGATCCTCGCGGTCGGCGTCGGCACCGAGTCGTCCGCTGAACACGCCGTCGAACTTCACCACGAACTCGTCGTTCGCGAAGGTCTGCGCGTAGGTGGTGGCGAGGCGGGGGATCAGCCGACGCTGGTGACGCCCGTAGTCGAGCAGCACCTGCTCGTCGGTGCCGGTCGCCGCGCTGAACTGGCGGCGCTGGTTCGCGTAGGTGATCGCGATGGTGAGCGCCACGGCGGAGGCGCTCGTCGCGGCACCGTCGAGCGAGACGCGGCCCTGCACGAGGGTGCCGAGCATGGTGAAGAACCGGCGGCCGGAGCTGTCGATCGAGGAGGTGTACGTGCCATCTTGCGCGACGTCGCCGTACTTGTTGAGCAGGTTGGTGCGGTGAACCCGCACCTGTGTGAAGTGCAGCCGGCCGTTGTCGATGCCATTGAGGCCGCCCTTGAGCCCGTCGTCTTCCCCTCCGACCCCGGGAAGGAATGCGCCGTCGTCGCCGCGCAACGGCACATATA
>JAODAY010000279.1 GCA_025463665.1 Microbacteriaceae bacterium | reverse complement strand
ACCCGCGCGAGGGGCGGCGCCCGGGCGTCTTCGCTGCGCCAGCCGCCGAGGGGCGGCGACGTGTCCTCCCGGACGCCGGGGGAGTGCGATTCGCCGCCCCTCTCGCCTTCCCGCGGCCCGCTCCCCGCCGCCGCTCCTCCACACGGTGCCTGATCCCGGCGCTCCGCACCTGTGGTCGCCGTCCCATCCCCGGAGCGGCTCGCGCTTCGTAGTCTTCCGTCATGACCGCCCGAGCGGATGCCGCCGATGCTGGCGGCGCTGACCGCGACCCGGCCGCAGACGACGTGTCGGCCGCGTTGCCCGCGGTCGCGCCGCCCGGTACACCGCCGCCCGGTACACCCCGGCCGCGCTTCGCCTCGGCTCGCGTGCGCGTCGGGGTCGGCGCCGCGGTCGTCCTACTGCTCGTCGGCCTCGGCTGCGCGGTGCTGTTCGCCGCCCTCGCGCCGCGGGGACAGAGCGCGGTCGCGCAGGCGGGCGCCGCGGCGGAGCCACGTGCATCGGCCGCTGCCGCGGCATCCGGAGCCGTCATCTTCGTGCACATCCTGGGTGCGGTGGCGCGTCCGGGGTTGTATGAAATGCGCGAGGGCGCGCGCGGCGTCGACGCAGTCGCGGCCGCCGGCGGGTTCGCCGCGGAGGCGGACCAGGCCGGGCTCAATCTCGCGCGGTTCCTCAGTGACGGCGAGCAGATCGTTGTTCCCGTGATCGGCGCGGTTCCGTCAACGGGAGGATCAGGGACCGGGACGCCGGTCGGCGGCGCCGTCGTGCCCGGCAAGGTCAACCTCAACACGGCCGACGCCGCGACGCTCGAGACCCTGCCGCGCGTCGGACCGGCGATGGCCGCGCGCATCATCGCGTGGCGCGACCAGAACGGACGCTTCACCGCGGTCGAGGACCTCATGAGCGTGACGGGGATCGGGGAGAAGACCTTCGAGGGGCTCAAAGACCTGGTGATCGTGTGAGCGTCGACCTGCGCCTGGCCATCCCCGCCGCTCTCGCCTGGATCGCGGCGGGCGTGATGGTGGCCATGCCCGAGGTGGCGCTCGAGGAGACCATCGCCTGCTGGGTCGCGGCCGGTGTGCTGGCGAGCGCCGCGGTGACCACGCGGCGGGGGTGGCTCGCGGTCGCGACGGTGGCGGCGATCGCTGCCGCGCTCGTGTCGACGGCGGTCGCGGTTCAGTCGCCGGTGCGACACCCCGCCGTGATGCTCGAGTCCGCGAAGGCGGGCCGCTACGTCACCGTCACGGTCGCGACCTCGGAGTCGGCAGCGGGCAACGCGCGGGAAGACCCGCTCACGGCCGAGGCGACCTCGGTGTCTGCGGGGGGAGTCGTCTACGCCGTCTCGACGCCCGTGCTGCTGTTCGGTGCGTCCGTGCCCGCTGCGACGGGAATCGGCACGGTGCTCACGGTCGGTGGCACTCTCGCCGCCGCGGAGCCGGAAGACGACGTCGGGTTCCTCGTGTTCGCCCGTGGCTCCCCCCGGGTAGCGGCCGAGCCGCCGTGGTTCCTCGACTGGGCGAACGGGCTGCGATCGACGTTCTCCGCCACGGCGACGACGCTGCCGGGAGACGGCGGGGCGCTCCTGCCCGGTCTCGCGATCGGCGACACGGCAGCCGTCGACGAGCCGCTCGACGTGGCGATGAAGGCCAGTTCGCTCAGTCACTTGACCGCGGTGTCCGGCGCCAACTGCGCGGTGATCATCGGGCTCATCATGCTCGGCGGCGCCTACCTCGGGCTCGGCCGCGCGGCGCGGGTGCTCGCCTCGCTCGCGGTCCTCGCCGGCTTCGTGGTGCTCGTCACCCCGCAGTCGAGCGTCGTGCGGGCGGCGACGATGGCCGCGGTCGTGCTCGCGCTGACGCTCGGCGGTCGACCGGTGCGGGGCGTCCCCGTGCTGGCGCTCGCGACGATCGGGCTGCTCGCCGCCGACCCGTGGCTGAGCCGGGACTACGGATTCGCCCTCTCGGTGCTCGCAACCGGCGGGTTGCTCGTGTTGAGCGGCCCGATCGCGCGGCTGCTGTCGCGGGTGCTTCCCGCCCCGGTCGCCCTCCTCGTCGCCGTTCCCATCGCGGCGCAACTGGCGTGCCAACCCGTGCTCGTGCTGCTCTCGCCGTCGATAGCGGTCTACGGCGTCGTGGCCAACGCCCTCGCGGAGCCCGCCGCCCCGCTCGCCACGGTCATCGGACTGCTGGCGTGCGTCACGCTGCCGTTCCTGCCGTGGGCAGGCGAGATGCTCGCTGCGGTGGCGTGGGTTCCGGCGAGCTGGATCGCTGCTGTCGCGCGGTTCTTCGCCGGCCTCCCGGGGGCGGCCCTGCCGTGGCCCGGGGGAGCGGGCGGCGCGGGGCTGCTTGCCGCTGTGACGATCCTCGGTCTCGTCGGTGTTCTCGGCGGGGTGCCCCACCGCATGCGGAGGGTGGCGGCCGCGGCATCCGCCGTCGTGCTCATCGGCATCGCCGGTGCGATGGCGGGCGTGCGGGTGGTGCAGCAGCTCGCGCGCCCACCCGACTGGCAGATCGCGGCCTGCGACATCGGGCAGGGTGACGCCGTCGTCGTGCGCAGCGCCGGGCGGGTGGCGCTCGTCGACACCGGTCCCGAGCCGGCCCCGCTCGAGGCCTGCCTCGACTCGCTCGGCATCGACCGCATCGACCTGCTCGTGCTCAGCCACTTCGACCTCGATCATGTCGGCGGCACGGAGGCGGTGTTCGGCCGCGTCGACCGGGTGATCGCGGGCCCGAGCGCCGAGCCCGCCGACGACCGGCTCGTCGCGTCCCTCGTCGCCGCCGGCGCATCGGCCGAGCGGGTGTCGCGCGGCGAGACCGGGACGCTCGGCGAGTTGCACTGGCGTGTGCTGTGGCCGCGCGCACGCCTCGGGCCGGTGGAGCCGGGAAATGAGGCGAGCGTCGTCGTCGCGTTCGACGGGGTCGGTGAATGCGCGGGCGGATGCCTCAGCTCACTGTTTCTCGGAGACCTCGGCGAGACGTCCCAGGCGCTGCTGCTCGCGGCCGGCCCGCTCGCCCACACCGACGTCGTGAAGGTGAGCCACCACGGTTCGGCCGACCAGTCGGGGCGGCTGTACGGCCGGGCCGCGGCGACGGTGGGCGTCATCGGCGTGGGCGCGGACAACGATTACGGCCATCCGACGCAGAAGACGCTCGACCTGCTCGCGGAACTCGGCACCGCGGTGACCCGCACCGACACCGACGGCCTCGTGCTGCTCTCGCCCGGCCCGGAGGCGGGATCTGTGCGGGTGTGGAGAGAACGGGCGGGGGAGCGCGAGTGAGGGAGTAGTGCGGCCGACGGCGGGCGTTCACCCCGAGGGGGCGCGGCGGCGACCCGTGTCATCCGTCGCGCTTAGGCTTGAGCGAAGTTGAATACGAGGGAGCACCGTGGCCGCGAAGCCCGCAAGCAAGGCACCAGCAGGTAAGACGAAGGTCGTGATCCCGCAGCTGCCGTGGCACAAGGTGCGCCCCGCCCGCGTCGTGCTCGTGTCGGGAACCGAGGGCTTTCTCGCCGACCGCGCCATCCGCCTGCTGCGCGACACCCTGCGCCTCGAAGACCCGAGCCTCGAGGTCGGCGACATCTCGGCTGACCAGTACTCGCCGGGGGAGCTCGTGACGCTCGCGAGCCCGTCGCTGTTCGCCGAGCCGCGGTTCGTGCGGGTGACCGGTGTCGAGAAGTGCACCGACGCGTTCATGACCGAGGTGTTGTCGTACCTCGAGGACCCCGCCGAGGACTGCTACGTCGTGCTGCGTCACGCCGGGGGAGTGCGCGGCAAGCGCATGCTCGACGCGATCCGCGGCGGGCTCGGCGACGGCATCGAGATCGTCTGCGCAGACCTCAAGAAAGACACCGAGAAGATGGAGTTCGCCGCGGCGGAGTTCTCCGCCGCCGGACGCCGAATCACACCCGGCGCCCTGCGTGCCCTCGTCTCCGCCTTCGCCGACGACCTGGCCGAACTCGCGAGCGCCTGCCAGCAGCTGCTCGCCGACGCGAGCGAGCAGATCACCGAGGTGACGGTCGAGAAGTACTACTCCGGCCGGGTCGAGACGAACGCGTTCAAGGTCGCCGATTCAGCGATCGCCGGACGCCGTGGAGAAGCGCTCGTTCTGTTGCGCCACGCGCTGTCGTCCGGAGCC
>JAODAY010000267.1 GCA_025463665.1 Microbacteriaceae bacterium | reverse complement strand
ACTTCTCTCGCTTGGTTGTGGTCAGCCGACAACAAACTCCGCGACGAGTGAGGCCTTGTAGTTAGGACTCGTCGCGGCTACTAAGGAGAAGCAGACCGAACAACACACTCCGAGGGTACCACCTGGCCCCGCGACACCGAAGTGCGTTACGCGAGAGGGCGGAGGGCGGTCTAGAAGCCGAGCCGACCGAGCTGCTTCGCGTCGCGCTGCCAGTCCTTGGCGACCTTGACCCGCAGCGACAGGAACACCTGCTTGCCCACCAGTTTCTCGATCTCGTGCCTGGCGCGCGCTCCGACGTCTTGCAGGCGCTCGCCCTGGTGGCCGATGATGATGCCCTTCTGGCTGTCTCGCTCGACGAAGACGTTGGCGTAGATCTCCACGAGGTCTTTGTCATCGCGGTCGATCATGTCGTCGACCGTCACGGCGATGGAGTGCGGCAGTTCGTCCATGACGCCCTCGAGCGTCGCCTCGCGGATGAGCTCCGAGACGCGCGACTCGATGCCCTCGTCGGTGACGGCGTCGGAGGGGTAGAGCGCGGGCGAGAGGGGCATGAGCTTGATGAGCTGCGTGGTCAGGGTGTCGAGCTGGATGCGGCTCGTCGCGGAGATCGGGATGATCGCTTCCCAGTCTTCGCGCAGCTCCGAGATGGCGAGCAGCTGCTCGGCGACGGCGGGGCGGGATGCCGCGTCGATCTTGGTCACGATGGCGACCTTCTTGGCGCGCGGGAACGAGTCGAGCTGCTCGCTGATGAACCGGTCGCCCGGGCCGATCTTCTCGTTTGCAGGCAGGCAGAGCCCGACGACGTCGACGTCTCCGAGCGTTGTTTGCACGATGCTGTTGAGCCGTTCACCGAGCAGGGTGCGGGGACGGTGCATTCCGGGGGTGTCGACGAGCACGAGCTGCCCGGTCTTCTGGTGCACGATGCCCCGGATGGCACGGCGGGTCGTCTGCGGCTTGGAGCTCGTGATGGCGACCTTCTCGCCGACGAGCGCGTTGGTGAGGGTCGACTTGCCGACGTTCGGTCGACCAACGAACGACACGAACCCCGCGCGGAAGTCAGGTGCTGGCTGGGAGGTGTCCACGTTATTCGACCGTGCTCTCTGTTCGGGTGCTGCGTGCGACGGCGCCATCCGGCGCCTCCGCGGTGGTGTCGTCGAGCGGCTGTTCACGCTGCACGACGACTGTCGAGAGCCGCCTGCGACGACCCTCCGTGCGGTCGGCCGTGAGGGTGAGCCCGGAGATGGTCGCGGTGGAACCCGACACTGGAATTCTACCGAGTGTCTTGGTCAGCAGACCGCCGACCGAGTCGACCTCGTCATCGTCGAGTTCCAAACCGAACAGGTCGCCGAGCTCGTCGATGGGCAGCCGCGCGCTCACCCGGAACACACGGTTGCCGAGGTCTTCGACGTCGGGCACCTCGTGGTCGTACTCGTCGGCGATGTCACCGACGAGCTCTTCGATGAGGTCTTCGAGCGTGACGAGCCCGGCGATTCCGCCGTACTCGTCGACGACCATCGCGAGGTGGTTCGACTCCAGCTGCATGCGGCGCAGCAGGCTGTCCGCCTTCTGCGACTCCGGCGCGAAGAGCACGGGCCGCGCGAGCTCGACGACGGAGATGGTCTCCCCCCCGATGGGCTGCTCGTAGCCGAGCCGCGCCACGTCGCGCAGGTGAAGGATGCCGAGCACCTCATCGATATCCTCGCCGATCACGGGCACCCGGGAGACGCCGCGGCTCAAGAACAGCGCCATGGCACGCTCGATCGGCATGTCGCTCTCGATCGTCACCATGTCGGTGCGGGGAATCATGACCTCGCGCGCGACGGTGTCGCTGAATTCGAAGATGGAGTGGATCAGCTCGCGGTCGACCTCCTCGAGAACATCGAGTTCTGTCGCCTCATCCACCATGCTCAGCAGTTGTTCCTCACTCGAGAAACTCGCGGACTTCGGTCGGCCCGGGGTGACGCGGTTGCCCACGGCCACGAGCGCCATCGCGATGGGGCCGAGAAACAGACGGATGCCGCGCACGAGCGACGCCGAGAACCGCACGATTGCGCGCGGGTGCGCCCGCCCGACGCTGCGGGGGCTCGATCCGACGAGCACGAACGACGCCGCCGTCATGATGAGGGCCGACCAGACGAGGGCGAGCCACCACTCGTCGATGGCGTAAGCGAACGCCAGGGTCACGAGCACCGCTGCGGTCGTCTCCGACACGACGCGCATGAAGCTCACCGCGTTGATGTGCGTTCCGATGTCCTCGGAGATGGCCAGCAGTGCCTTGCTCGACCGGCTCGTGGTCGCGAGATCGGCGATGTCGGTGCGACTGAGTACCGTCAGGGCAGCGTCGACCGCTGCGAGGAGCCCGCCGAACAGTACGAGCGCAACCGCGACACCGGCGAAGAGCGCGATTGTCATCGGCGGCTACCTTCGGCGCTCGGTGAGCGAGAAGCCCACGAGAATGTCGCGTTGGAGACCGAACATCTCACGCTCCTCCTCCGGCTCCGCGTGGTCGAAGCCGAGTAGGTGCAGGAGCCCGTGCGTGGTGAGCATGAGCATCTCCTCGATCGGCGAGTGGCCGGCCGTGTCTGCCTGCTCAATGGCGACCTGGGGGCACAGCACGATGTCGCCGAGCAGTCCCGCGGGCGTGATCGCGTCTTCGGTGCCCGGGCGCAGTTCGTCCATGGGAAAGCTCAGCACGTCGGTCGGCCCCGGCTCGTCCATCCACTGCACGTGGAGCTGCTCCATGGCGGCCTCGTCGACGAGGATGATCGACAGCTCGGCGTCCTGGTGCACGTGGAGTTCGTCGAGCGCGAACGTCACGAGGCGCTGAAGCAGCGTCTCATCGACCGGGATGGTCGACTCGTTGTTGATTTCGATGGACATGTCAGCGCTTTCCGGGAAGAGCAGGGGCTGCCTGCGGGTGGTGACGGTAGTCGGCGGCCTGTCGCTCGGCGTCGAATCTCGTGTACGCGTCGACGATCTGGCCGACGAGGTTGTGACGCACGACATCCGCGCTCGTCAGCGGGGCGAAGACGATGTCTTCGATGTCGTCGAGCACGTGCGTGACGAGCCGCAGGCCACTCGCCCCGAGCGGAAGGTCGACCTGGGTGACGTCGCCTGTGACGACCATCTTCGAGCCGAAGCCGAGCCGGGTCAGGAACATCTTCATCTGCTCGGGCGTCGTGTTCTGCGCCTCGTCGAGGATGATGAACGCGTTGTTGAGCGTGCGTCCGCGCATGTAGGCGAGCGGGGCGACCTCGATGGTGCCCGCCGCGAGCAGCTTCGGAACGATCTCCG
>JAODAY010000239.1 GCA_025463665.1 Microbacteriaceae bacterium | reverse complement strand
GGCGTCCTGCTGATCCTGGCGATGGCTGCCGGCTTCACCGGCTACTCGCTTCCCGATGACCTGCTCTCCGGCAACGGACTGCGCATCATCGACGGCATGGTCAAGGGAATCCCGGTTGTCGGCACATGGATCTCCTACCTGCTCTTCGGCGGGGAGTTCCCCGGCACCGACGTTGTGAGCCGCTTCTACACCCTGCACATCCTGCTGCTGCCGGCGATCCTCGTCGCGGCGCTCGGTGCGCACCTCCTCCTGCTCGTGATCAACAAGCACACCCAGTTCGCCGGGCCGGGAAAGACCAACGGCAACGTCGTCGGTGTTCCCGTCATGCCGGTGTTCGCGGCCAAGGCCGGTGGATTCTTCTTCATCGTGTTCGGCGTGATCATGCTGATCGCTGCGACCTTCACTATCAACCCGATCTGGAACTACGGCCCATACGACCCGTCACCGGTTTCGGCCGGTACGCAGCCCGACTGGTACATCGGATTTGCCGACGGCGCGCTACGACTCGCGCCTCCCGGCTGGGAGTTCGTGCTGCTCGGGTACACGGTCTCCATGAACATCCTCGTGCCGGTCATGGTTCTCGGCTTGTTCATCGTGCTCGTCGCGGTCTACCCGTTCATCGAGGCGTGGATCACCGGCGACAAGCGCGAGCACCACATCCTAGACCGCCCGCGCAACGCTCCGGTGCGCACCGCGATCGGTGCAGCAGGCGTCACGTTCTACGCGGTGCTGTGGGCTGCTGCAAGCTCCGACCTTGTCGCGACGCACTTCAAGCTGAGCATCGAAGGCGTGATTCACACGCTGCAGGCGCTGCTGTTCGTCGGCCCCGTCGTGGCCTACTTGGTGACGAAGCGCATCTGCTTCGCCCTGCAGAAGAAGGATCGCGAGATCGCGCTGCACGGCTACGAGTCCGGTCGCATCGTTCGCCTCCCCGGCGGCGAGTACATCGAGGTTCACCAGCCGATCACCGCCGCCGAGCGCTGGAAGCTCACGAGCTACACGGACTACGAGCCGCTCATGGTTCGCCCGAACAGCGACGGCCGCATCCCCGTCACCGAGCGCGCACGTGCCGTGCTCTCCCGCTGGTTCTTCGAGGACCGGGTAATCCCCGTGTCGAAGGGCGAAATCGAGCGCTCGCACGACGGTGACAGCTCCCACTAGGGTGAGCACCGCCGCGACGGACGGCGCCCAGCACGAACGGCGCGAGAGCCCCGAGATGATCGGCCCGACGGCCGGTCGACTCGGGGCTCTCGCCCGTTGGCTGCGGTGCCCGCAATGCGCGGCTGTGCTCGAGCCGGGCACCGCCGCCTGGACGCTCGTCTGCCCCAGCGGTCACTCGCTCGACGCGAACAAGCGCGGGTACCTCAACCCCGTCGACCGCAGCCGCGGCATCACCGGAGACACGCGAGCCATCCTCGAGGCGCGTCAACGATTCCTGCGCTCGGGCCATTACTCCTCCATCGTCGAGGTGCTCGACGAGTTGGTGCCCTCGGTGGCCACGGCGTCCGTTCTCGCTTCGGGATGCGGCACCGGATAGTACCTCGCTGGTCTTCGCGCTGGGGGACCGCAGTGGGATCCCCTCGTGCTCGACGTCTCGGTCGACGCCGTCGCACTCGCCACCCGCGCAACGGGCGCGCCAGGCGTGGTGAGCGACGTGTGGCGGCCGCTTCCGGTGCGCACTGGCCGTGCCGACGTCGTGCTGTGCGTCTTCGCGCCGCGCAACCCTGCGGAGTTTGCGCGCGTGCTCCGACCGCACGGATCCCTCGTGGTCGTGACCCCTCGCGCTGCCCACCTCGCACAACTGCGCGCACAGGGTCGGCTCATCGGCATGCAGCCCGACAAGCTCGCACACCTCGACGAGTCACTCGCCGAGGAGTTCGCCCTCACCGCACGCCGCGCACTGGAGTATGACGTGATGATGACGGCCGAGCAGCAGGCCGACCTGGGCGCGATGGGGCCGTCGGGGCACCACAGCAACATCGGCGGCACACGAGCCCCGGAGTATGGCGTTCTAGACGCTGAGACGGATGCCGCTGCTGTCACTGTGGCCGTCGATGTCTCCGTGTACCGCCGCGCCTGAGGGCGGCGATAAGCCGCCGCGGTATGGCCCACACGCGAGGCATCGGCGGCCTGTAGGAGCGCACGGGGCGGGAACCGCGGGGCGCAGCGACCGCACGCCGGCCAGTCAGTCGAAAGTGCGCTTGAGGAAGTCCGCGGTCGAAAGGTAGCCGAGTCGCTCATAGAATCCGGCCGCACGGCGACTGGCGACGGTGAGCTGGCGCACGCCGCGTTCCCGGCACTCCCGCTCGATGGTTTCGACGAGCAATGAGCCGATGCCGCGCTGCTGATGAGACCCGTCGACAACGAGCTCCTGGAGATGAGCCGAGGTGCCGTTGGTGTACAGCAGACGGGTCATGGTCGTCAGCGCATAGCCGATGGCCGCACCTTCGGACTCCGCCACGAGCAGCAACGCGTTGGCGTCACCCGAAGCGAAAGAATCGAAGGTGAGGTCGAACGCCTCGCGGTCGGGGAGATAGCTCTCCTCGAGCTGCGCGAGCAGTCGGAACACCTCATCCGCGTCATCCGCCCTGGCCGGGCGGATGAGCACCTGATTAGTGGGCGAAGTAGCCTCGGTAATACTCATACACCCACCCGACGAGACTGATGATGACGATTGCTGCGCCGATGAAGGAGATCCAGAACCCCACGGCCAGACCGAGGAAGGTCAATGCGAGGCTCACCGCGAGCATGATGGGCCACCAGCTCCACGGGCTGAAGAAGCCCTGCTCGGCTTCACCGTCGTCGATGTTGGCATCGAGACGATCCTCCGGCAGTTCGCCGCCCTGGGCCGCGTAGGTGCGGCTGATGAAGAACCCGATGAACAGCGCCAGCGCCGCGCTCAGGCCGATCGCCAAGGTGCCGACCCATTCGATGCGGCCGCCGTGGATGTCGTCCACGAGCGACCAGATGATGTACGCGATGTCCGCGAGAATGAAGAAGGCTCCGAGGATCCAGAACAGATTGATATTGGCCTTCATGGCTACTTCACCTTCTCATCGGACATGTCGTACACAGGAGCATCCGGGGCGTCCTTGCCCGGCCCGACACCGATCGGCACTTCTGCCTCCGGGTGGTTGAGGTCGAACGCGGGTGCCTCGGAGCGAATGCGCGGCATCGACGTGAAGTTGTGACGAGGCGGCGGGCACGACGTGGCCCACTCGAGCGAGCGGGAGTAGCCCCACGGGTCGTTGACCGTCACCTTGGGCGCGCTACGCGCCGTCAAGTAGACGTTGTAGAAGAACGGCAGCATCGAGGTCGCGAGGATTGCCGCGCCAATGGTGGAGAGCTGGTTCATCCAGGTCACGCCGTCTTCGGGCAAGTACGTGGCATAACGACGCGGCATGCCGACAACGCCGATCCAGTGCTGGATCAGGAAGGTCGTGTGGAAGCCGATGAAGAGCAGCCAGAAGTGGATCTTGCCCAGCTTCTCGTTGAGCATCTTTCCGGTCCACTTGGGCCACCAGAAGTAGAACCCGCTGAACATGGCGAACACGACTGTGCCGAAGACGACGTAGTGGAAGTGCGCGACCACGAAGTACGAGTCGGACACGTGGAAGTCGAGCGGCGGTGACGCGAGAATCACACCGGTGAGTCCACCGAACGTGAAGGTGATCAGGAAGCCGATCGCCCAGAGCATCGGGGTCTCGAAGGTGACGGAACCGCGCCACATCGTGCCGATCCAGTTGAAGATCTTGACGCCGGTCGGAACCGCGATGAGCATCGTCATGAGCGAGACGAACGGCAGCAGTACCGAGCCGGTCACGTACATGTGGTGAGCCCACACGGTGACGGACAGCGCCGCGATGGCGATCGTCGCGTAGATGAGCGTCTTGTATCCGAAGATGGGCTTGCGGCTGAAGACCGGGAAGACCTCGGACACGATGCCGAAGAACGGCAGCGCGATGATGTACACCTCTGGGTGGCCGAAGAACCAGAACAGGTGCTGCCACAGGATGGCGCCGCCGTTCTCGGGGTCGTAGACGTGGGCGTTGAACACGCGGTCAGCGCCGAGGCCGAAGAGGGCCGCTGCGAGGACCGGGAACGCCATGAGGATGAGGATCGAGGTGACCAGTGCATTCCAAGTGAAGATCGGCATGCGGAACATGGTCATGCCGGGGGCGCGCATCGTGATGATGGTCGTGATGAAGTTAACGCCACCGAGGATCGTGCCGAAACCGCTCATTGCGAGACCGAAGACCCACAGGTTGCCACCGACGCCGGGTGAGAACGTCGTGCTCGACAGCGGGGCATAGGCGAACCAGCCGAAGGACGCGGCGCCCTGCGGGGTGAGGAAGCCGGAGACCGCGATGAGGCTGCCGAAGAAGAACAGCCAGAACGAGAAGGCGTTGAGGCGCGGGAACGCCACGTCGGGAGCACCGATCTGCAGCGGCATGAGCGCGTTCGCGAAGCCGAAGAACAGCGGCGTGGCGAACATCAGCAGCATGATCGTTCCGTGCATCGTGAAGAGCTGGTTGTACTGCTCTTTCGTCTGCACGATCTCGAGGCCTGGGGCGAAGAGCTGGGCACGGATGATGAGCGCCATCACCCCGCCGATGCAGAAGTAGACGAACGACGTGATCAGGTACATGTACCCGATGGTCTTGTGGTCAGTGGAGGTTATCCAGCTGACGACCACGTTGCCCGTGCGCGCCGCCGCCGGCGTGCTGAGCCCGGGTCGATTCAATGTTGTCGTCATGGCGACTATTCCTCGTTGCTTCCGCCGTGTTCAACCGCTTCCGTGCCGGGCAGGTTGGTGAGTGTGTTGTAGTCGCTGTCGAGGCGACCCTCGAAGCCAGCGGCACGCTGACCCTCGATGTACGCGTCATAGTCGTCTTGCGAGACGACCTTGACCTGGAACAGCATCATCGAGTGGTATTCGCCGCACAGCTCGGCGCACTTGCCCTGATACGTGCCGATTTTCGTCGGCGTGAAGAACATGCGGTTCGTCTTGCCGGGAACCATGTCTTTCTTGTACAGGAAGTCGATGACCCAGAAGGAGTGGATGACGTCACGCGACTCGATGTTGATCTGGATCTTCTGGTCGACCGGCAGGTAGAGCACGGGGAGAGCGTCAATGTCGACGCTGGCGTTGTCGTCAAGCTCCTTTGCCTGAACGCCGGCGCTGTAGACCTCTTCGTCGATGTAGTTGAAGTCCCACGCCCAGCGCTTGCCGAAGACCTCGACGGTGACGTCGGGGTCTCCCGGATCGGATTCGATCGCCGCCTGGTCGCGGGCGGTGAAGGCGAAGAAGCCGAGCACGAGAATGAGGGGCACGATCGTGTAGAAGATCTCGATCGGGAGGTTGTAGCGCATCTGCACCGGCAGGGCAGTCTGTCCCTTGCGGCGACGGTAGACCACGGCGACCCAGATGACGAGGCCCCACGTGATCGCTCCCACGACGAGCAGCACGATCCAGGAGGTGACCCACAGGCCCATGATGCGGCTCGTGTGGTTCGTGGTGTCGGGGTCACCCGGCAGCCAACCCTGGAGTTGGGCTTGCGAGCATCCGGCAAGAATGACCGAAAGGGCGACCGCAATCGGAATTACGGCCAATCGACTTAGGCGTTTGGGGCGCACCTGGAACCTCTCGGATGACGCGGACTGGAACCGTCCCAGTCTATAACGACGAAGAGGCGCCGACCCTCCGGTCGGCGCCTCTTGTGTTCCGTGTCTCACGGTGTTGGCTAGTGGAACGAGTCCCCGCAGGCGCAGCTTCCCGCGGCATTGGGGTTGTCGATCGTGAAGCCCTGCTTCTGGATCGTGTCCTCGAAATCGATCGATGCGCCGTCGAGGTACGGCACGCTCATCGTGTCGACGACGACCTCGACTCCGTCGCCGAATTCGACGGAGACATCGCCGTC